>NZ_SMSG01000001.1:600000-804540 GCF_004382795.1 Cumulibacter soli
TCCGTGTCGTCGTCCGGCGTGAGGATCAGCAGTTCGTCAATCCGTTTAGCAAACGGGATCGGGTCCTCGTCGTCGGTCGCGCGGCAATCAGACAGCAGCAGTACGACGCGGCGACTCGCCCGCGCTCGACCCAACTCATCGGCTGCCGCCTTCAGCGCACCGGCCAGTCCGGTCACCCCGTGCCCGCGTAGCCCCAGCACCTCACCGACCAGCGCTCCGGAGGATTTGCCGCCCTCGATCGGCCTGATAACGGTGACTTCCTTCGCGAACTGCAACACGGACAACTCGCCTGGAGCCCGCCACGCACACGCTGCTGCGCTGAGGGCCGATGCGGTCAACCGATCACCGCTCATCGAGCCCGACGTGTCGAGTACGACGCAGATCGCCAGATCAGTTCTCGCCCAGTCCCGCGCCCAAATCTCATCCAGCGATGCGTCGCGTCCACCAGCGCGGGCCTCGATAATCGCATCCATCGACGCGTCGAGATCAATGTCGCCGCCATAGTCGGCCGGGACGCGCCGCATACGCGCGGTGCCGCGTCCGCCGGGCTGACCGATCCGCGCTCGATCGAGCACGAGACGAGCGGCGAGTTCCTTGGCCTTGCGGCGCAGTTCCTCGTCGGTGGCCTGCACCATGTCGCCCAGCAGCGCCATGAGATCGTCTGGGCTGGAGGCCATAGCCTCGTCGACAGCCGCCTCATCTATCTCGCCGACCTCCGGCGAGATGTCCTCGAACATGGGGTTCGCGCCTAGTTCATTGCGCCCCTTGGTGCGTTGCTTCGGACCCGACTGACCTCGTCCCGGCGGCGGTGGCGCCCCCTGAGACCCTTGGTCAGGCGGGTCTACGCTTCCCCCGACGAATCGCCGTCGTCTTCCTTGGGTTCGCGGCCGAAGATACCTTCGTAGAGTTCACGCACAACCTCTTCCGGCGTCCGTGAGCATGATTCGTGCAGTCGGATCCGGCCCGACAGTGCGACCGTCGCCGCATCGAGCCCCAGGTGCCAATCGGTGATGTCCGCCGACCGCGCAGCTGCCAACTGCGACGCGACACCGAGAAGGTCGATGACACCGCGCACCGACGACCCGACGCGTACGTCGGAATGTTCACGGGTGCTGCGGATCAGTTCCACCACCTGCGCACGCCACTGCTCGGGAACTGTCGGTCCACGCAAAGCACTGATCCGGTCTTCGGCTTCGGACGTCTGGTATCCCATCGCGATCCGACAGGTACGGTCGTAAATCGCGCCGGAGATGCGCGCCGTACCGACCGAGTCGTAGGGGTTCATTGCCGCCACAAAAGAGAAACCCGGCGCTGCCTTAACCGCCCCGAGCCGCGGCACATGTACCTCGCCCTCGGACATCGAGGTGAGCAGCACGTTCAGCGTCTCCTCGGGCACACGGTTGAGTTCCTCGATGTACAGCATGCCGCCGGTACGCATCGCCTGAATCAGCGGTCCATCGACGAAAATCTCCGGTTTGTAGCCCTGGGAGAGAACCTGCGCGGGGTCGAAGTGTCCAACCAGCCGACCGGGTGTCAGTTCCGCATTACCTTCTACGAACAGGAAGGGCACGTGTTGACGGCCAGCGACCGCACGCAAGAGCGTCGACTTTCCGGTCCCCGGCGGTCCTTCGAGCACCACGTGGGCACCGGCACCGAGCGCAGCGAGCAGCAATTCGATCTCGCGTTCACGCCCGACGACCTCCTCACCCAGGTCTGCATAGGTCGTGGCCAAGTCAGCTCTCCTCAGTAGGTCGGAATCGAAGCCCCCGCGGACCGGTTCACCACATCGGCAACCGATCCACATGTGACTGCGACCACCTGTCTACCGGAGTGACTGCGGGCACGCAAACGGAATCCGACATCCGGTGCGGATTTGCCCGACGCTGACTGGGAGAGCCCCCGGAGAGTGCGGCTACGGGACAGATGTCGGCGGTACCTAGGAGCAGTTCAGCGCCTTCTGCAGCGCCGCGAGATTGTCTTGCATCGCACTGATGTAATCACCGCTCTCCGGCGCTGTTTCCAACGGAAGAAGTACGGCCGTCTCGGCGCCGGTGGCATCGGCGACCGTCTGTGCGTAGTCATCGCTGACGCCAGACTCGAAGAAGATCGTGGTGACACCGTGATCGTCGACGTAATGCTGGACCTCATCAAGCTTCTGCGGCGACGGTTCCTCGGCAGCGAGCCCCAGGATGCCCACCTGCTCCAGCCCGTACGCCTTCGCCAGGTACCCGAATGCGGTGTGCGTGGTCACGAACTCTTTGCTATCGCACTGCGCGAGCCCCGCGGTGAACTGCTCGTCGAGTTCGGTCAGTTCGGCAGCCAACTTTTCGTAGTTCTCTTCGAAAACCTCGGCGTTGTCCGGATCGATGTCGACCAGGTCGTCCTTTATCGCCTCGCCCATCTGCTGCATCTGGCTCGGATCGAGCCAAATATGCGGGTCGAGCCCACCGTGGTCATGATCGTGGCCCTCTTCGCCTTCATCCGCGTGGTCCTCGCCTTCATCCGCATGGTCCTCGCCCTCATGCGCGTGGTCCTCGCCGTCCGCTGCGGGGTCCTCACCCTCGTGATCATGATCATGATCGTGATCGGCGCCATCCTCGTGATCATGATCCTCACCAGTATCGCCGTCGGCACCGTGGTCGTGACCGTCGTCCTCGGCGGACTCCCTCAACTCGACCACGGACGCCACGTCAAGGGTGCGCCCGGGCTCTTGGGTGTCGACCGCATCGTCCACGGCCGGCTGCATCCCGCGCTGGTACACCACGAGGGAGGCGGTCGACAGCGCACCTACCTGCTTGGTGGTCAACTCCATGTCATGCGGCTCTGCTCCGGGCTGCGCGAGGCTCTGCACCTCGATCGCGTCACCACCGATCGTCTCGGCCAAGAACTCCAACGGATAGAAGCCGACGACCACGTCGCCGTCGGCGGAATCCGAGGTGCAAGCAGAAAGAGACATGGCAACGGCGACGGCGCTCGCGATAGCCAAGCCACGAAACGCAGGGGTGCGACGGTTGATCATGAGACGAGAAAACGCCCCAGTGATACTGATTGTCAAAGTCGCATAAGTGAATAGCTCGCGCCCCACCAAGGCGTATTTTGTTGATATATCTAAGAAGCCGCCCAGCGGCAGCGCTGGGCGGCTTGTGACGATCGTCCCAGCGATTGGCGCCCCTACCGCGGTCTGAGCACCGCGACGGGCGAGCGCATCGCCGGCGTGAGGACTAGCGAACGCCGACCAAGTCCACGACGAAGACCAGCGTTTCGTTCGGCGCGATCGCTCCGGGGGCGCCGTACTCGCCATAGCCGAGGTGCGGCGGAATCGTGATCTTGCGGCGGCCGCCGACCTTCATCCCGAGTAGGCCTTTGTCCCAGCCCTCGATGACGCGTCCCGCGCCAACCGGGAAGGACAGCGGCTGACCTCGGTCCCAGGACGCATCGAACTGCTGACCGTTCGACCACGCCTTGCCGACGTAGTGGGCGTCAATAGTGGCACCGGCCGTCGCCTCGGCGCCGGTACCGATAACGATGTCCTCCAGGATCAGTTCGACCGGCGCGTTCTCGCTCGGAATCTCGAACTCGGGCTTCTTGCTCGTATCGTTGCTCATCCTCACAACCGTACCGGCCCTTGCGCACCGGCACGCGCCCTCCCGAGAACTCGGCAGGCGTCCGCCCACGGCTCGGCGGTCTACCCAATAACGCGGTCTCCGGCAAGAACTCTGCCGGACGTAGCCACCGCGAGTTACGGAACTAGGCTGTACGTCGTGCCTTCTGCCACCGCTGACCCGCTCTTGCCACTGATCGACCTGCCTGGCGTCGCCGACGCTTGCACCAGGGCTCGAGAGGACGTCGACCGGTTACTGCGACACCGCGTGCTACGCAAACAATCCGCTGCGGTCAGCGGCGAGTCCCTGCTGCGCGCCGCGCGCGCGTCGGCCGAATTAGAGAACCACGGGTACCAGCTGGAGGCGATCCGGGCCGGCCAGATCGACGATCCGGTCGTGACCGGTTGCCTGCGGGTTTCCGGTGAGTTGGGACGGATCACCGAGGTCTGGGAGAAAGCGCCGCTTCAAGCGATCGCGGCACTGCACGTGCAGGCCGCCAGCGGCTCATTGCACCGAGACGATCTCGGCCGTCCCGTCGGCGGTCCGGAGGTGTCCGTCAGGCTGCAGCAGCTCACGGACACGTTGCGCGCGCCCCGCTCCCGCGACGTACCTGGGGTCGTCGTCGCCGCGATCGTGCACGGCGAACTACTCGCACTCAAACCTTTCGCTGGGCTCAACGGCGTAGTCGCCCGCGGTGCCGCGCGAGTCGCCCTGATCTCGACCGGCGTTGACCCCAAAGCGCTCGCCGCACCGGAAGTCGGTCACGTTTCCGAACAACGTGACTACGAACAGTCCATCGCGGCGTACCGCACGGGTTCTGCCGACGGCGTCGCGCAGTGGATCGTGCACTGCGCAGGAGCCCTGTCCGCCGGTGCGGTCGAGGGACTAGCCATCTGCGAGGCCGTACTACGCGGTTAGTGCTGCCGGAGGCCGCTGCGGCACTTCACCACACGCTCTCGCTCAGTGATCCCGCCACGCGTCACCGCGGCGAGACATAGTCGGCCGGGAATTTATTGGGAAACTTGGTTGCGGGTGTCGAATCCCGTGGCGCCCGTTCGTCATCATGCCGAGGCCGCCACCACGACGGCCCGCAACCCGAAGGGGACGACATGAAGTACTTGGTGCTGTTGATGGGGTACGGCGAGGGCAAGAGCTGGGACGATCAGTCCGAGCAGGAGCAGGCCGACGAGATGCGACAACACGCGGAATTCGATGAAGCTTGTGCGGCGCACGACGGAGTACAGATCCTCGCTGGTGAGGCGCTCGCTCCCGATATGGTCACCACGGTTCGCACTCGCTCCGGCAATCGGATGATCACCGACGGACCGTACGCCGAGGCCGTTGAACAACTCGGCGGGTTCTACCTGCTCGAAGCTCCAGATCTGGACGTCGTACTCGAGCTGCTGTCTGTGATGCCGCGCTACGACATCCAGATCACTCCCGCTGTGGACGTGCCGTAGCCAGTGAGCGGGGTGCTCGCGCGGGTGGTGCGCGAGGAGTGGGGTCGACTCGTCGCCCTGCTCCTCGCACGCTATGGCCGCCTGGATCTCGTCGAGGATGCGATTGCCGACGCGGTGGAGTCGGCGGTCCGGCGATGGCCGATTGACGGCGCGCCGGCTAACCCGGCAGCCTGGCTGCACACTGCGGCACGCCGTCGGCTATTGGATCGGTTGCGCGCCGAGGCCATCGCCAATCGTAAGGCACCGCAGCTCGTTGCGAGTCGTGATCGCGACGGCCCGCGCGTGATGGCCGATCCGGGTGGATTGATCGACGACGACGTGCTGCGGTTGGTGCTGATGTGCGCGCATCCCGCGATCGCGCCCGAGACTGCGAGCGCTCTCGCCCTCCGGCTGGTGCTGGGCGTGAAGACACCCGAGATCGCCCGCCTATTTCTCGTTTCGGAAACAACGATGGCGGCTCGACTGACCCGAGCCAAGAAGAAGATCGTGGCTGCCGGAATTCCGTTCGCCATACCTGATGCCGCGGTACTTCCGCAGCGCTTGGAGCTCGTTGCGCAGACTGCGTACCTCGCATTCACGGCTGGGTACGCGCCAGGAAGCGGGCCTGATCCGGTGCGGGTAGATCTCGCCGGGGAGGCTATACGACTGGTGCGAGTGGTGCGATCGTTCGCCCCGCACGACCCATCACTGACCGCGCTGCTGGCGTTACAACTGCTCCAGCATTCTCGTCGGGATGCACGCGTCAGCGACGACGGCCAACTGGTGTTACTGCCCGAGCAGAACCGAGCACATTGGCACCGCGACGAGATCGATGAGGCCCTCGGGCTGTTGCGCTCGGCCGAACTCGCCGTGCCAGTTTCAGCAGGCACAGCCGCACGCCTACTGCAGGCCCACATCGCCGCGGAGCACGCGATCGCGCCGGAACCGGCGCAGACACGCTGGGACCGAATCGTGGCGCGGTACGACGAACTCCTGCGGCTGGATCCCAGCCCGAGTGCCGAGCTTGCACGTTCTGTGGCCGTCGCGGAGTACCGCGGCGCAGCGGCCGGCCTACGAGCGCTGGAATCGGTGGACCTGCCGGGTAGTCACCGGCCACCCGCCGTACGGGCCGAACTTCTCGCTCGCTCCGGAGACGCTGTCGCGGCGCGGACGGCGTACGCCGAGGCCATCCGGTTATGCGGTAACGATGCCGAGCGCGCCCATCTCCGGCGGCGGCTAGCCGAATTGGACTGAGCGGCGGCCTATCTGATTCCGACCTAGAGCGCCGCGCGAGTCGATCCCGGACACCTGCGCGGCGATCTCCAGTGGAGGCATCGACATCTACCTGGTCGCGCAGAAACCTACTGCTCGTAGGGGGAGTCCGGCGCCGCTGTTGCGGTCACCGTTTCGGCTTCGATACTGGCGATCTCATAACTGTCGGTCTCGTCCATGACGGGCTCACCCGGCGTACCGGTGACCGTCACCCAATTGCCTTCGGCCGGGGCCTGCCCGTCCGTGGCGACCCACACCTTGATCGGCAATGCATCGGCAGCACAGCACGCAATCGCCAACCGTGTCACGTAGAACCCGTCGGGCGCCGGCGTCACGAAACCGACTAATTCAAGCGTCCTGCCGTCCATCGTGTCGCCGGTGAGCGCTCGTCCGGTGTACTCCCGCATCGGCAAAGCGACGACGTCGCCGTCCGGCAGGGCGTCGTAGTTAGCGGCCACCGGAGGCGGTGGACCGGCCGCGCGCGCCGCCGAATATGCGCCAAGCGGCTTCGGCACGATCAGCACGAAGGCGAACAGCGGCACCAGCAGCAGCCATCCGACGTACGACCGATGGCCGTGCCCCGCATCAGCGTCGCCGGATTCCGCGCTCTCACCAGGTCCCGTGGTCGCGTCAGATTCCTCGAAACCATGGTCATGTTCAACGGAACGCCCACGCAGGGTGAACACCAGACCGCTCAGTGCGGCCACCACCAACAATCCGCCAGCGACTCCCAGCCACGGTCCGAACGAGTCCTTGACGTAGACCTTGTATTCACCGGTCAACGCGAGCCGGATGATCCACGCGCCGACCAGCAGCAGCGCAAGGCTGGGCGTCTCGCGGCGCATCAACAGTGCCTTCATCGCGGGCTCCAATCGAGGCGGATCACAACAGCCACCATCCAACGAGTACGGCGCACGCGATCGCCAGCACGAACGTCGTCGAGGCGAATCGCAAGGCAAATCCCCGCCCGAACGCCGAGGACTGCAACGCGATGAGTTTCAGGTCGACCGCCGGGCCGACAACCAGGAACGCCAGCCGCGCGGTCAACGGGAACTGCACCAGCGCGGCTGCCACGAAGGCATCCGCTTCCGAACAAATGGACAGCACGACCGCGAGCACCGCGAGCACGAGCACCGAGAGCCAGAAACTCGACGCGACGCTGTTCATGATCGACGCCGGAACGACCACCTGCAAGGTGGCGGCCGCGGCCGCACCCAGCACGAGGTATCCGCCGGTGTGCAAGAAATCGTGCGTGGCCGTGCCGACGAACGTCTGCCACTTGTTCCCGTGCACGGCGATGGTCCGGCTCGGGCGGCGCACCCAGTCGGCGCGCCCCAGCCACGCCCACAGGTACCCCATCACTACTGCCAGCATCAGGCTCGCGGTGAACCGGCCGAGCACCATTTCCGGCGTCCCCGGGAACGCGACGGCGGTGGCCACCAGGACCACCGGGTTGATCGCGGGTGCTGACAACATGAATGCGAGGGCCGCCGACAGCGGCACGCCCTTGTTGAACAGGCCCTTGGCAATCGGTACCGAACCGCACTCGCACCCTGGCAGCGCCACGCCCGCTGCGCCGGCCGCCGGCACCGCCAGCGCCGGACGTTTCGGCAGCGCCTTCTGAAAGAAAGACTCTGGGACGAACGCGGCCACCGCCGCGCTGATCGCGACACCGAGCACCAGGAATGGCGTGGCCTGTACGAACATCGCGGTGAAGATGGTCGACCACGCCGAGATCCCCTCGCCCAGCAGTGACGAGCCGAGCACCGGCCGCAGTAGCGCAATCAGCACGAGAGCGGCGATCAACAGCAACGTCGACGGACTCAACGGTCGCTGAGCGGTACGCGTCCTGGACGCGCCCCCCGGATCCGTCACGGTGCTCTGCTCGGTAGCCATCGCGCCCGATTATTCCCGGCGTACCGCCGCGCACAGCGCGGCACGCCCGCACTCGAGCCGAGGAATGACCCGCACCACCGATGCGGCCACCGATCGGCGGCGATAGATTGGGATGCGAGTCACGTTCCGCTATCTGGAGGCATGTATGTCTGACGAGACGCCAACCATCGACAACCTGCTACATGAGACGCGGACCTTCCCGCCGACTGCTGAGTTCGCCGCGCAGGCCAACCTCAAGGCAGAGGCGTACGACGAGGCCGCGGCCGACTACGAGGCCTACTGGGGCAAACTGGCCGACCAACTGCTGACATGGGACACCAAACCCACCCAAACCCTGGACTGGAGCAACCCACCGTTCGCCAAGTGGTTCGTGGGAGGCAAACTCAACGCCGCATACAACTGCGTCGACCGACACGTTGAGGCCGGTAACGGCGACCGCGTCGCCTACCACTTCGAAGGTGAGCCCGGAGATACCCGCACCATCACCTACGCCAACCTCAAGGACGAGATCAGCCGCGGCGCGAACGCGCTACTTCAACTCGGCGTAAAGAGCGGCGACACCGTCGCGATCTACATGCCGATGATCCCCGAAACAATCTTCGCGATGCTCTCCTGCGCACGGATCGGCGCAGCACATACCGTCGTATTCGGCGGGTTCGCTGCCGATTCACTGGCCTCACGCATCCAGGATTGCGGCGCGAAGGTCGTCATCACCGCCGACGGCGGCTACCGCCGCGGCAAACCGGCCGGGCTGAAAGACACCGTCGACCGCGCCGTGGAGAAATGCCCCGACGTACACAGCGTGATCGTGGCAAAACGCACCGGCCAAGACACCCCGATGACCGAGGGCCGCGATCACTGGTGGGCCGACCTGGTCGATACCCAGTCGGCCGAGCACACCCCAGAAGCCTTCGACGCCGAGCATCCGCTGTACGTGATGTACACCTCGGGAACCACCGGGAAGCCCAAGGGAATCCTGCACACCACGGGTGGCTACCTGACCGGGTGCGCGTACACGCATTCGACGCTGTTCGACCTCAAACCCGAAACCGACGTGTTCTGGACCGCGGCGGACGTCGGCTGGGTGACGGGCCACTCCTACATCGTGTACGGGCCCTTGGCCAACGGGGCGACGTCCGTGCTGTACGAAGGCACCCCCGACACCCCGCATCAGGGCCGCTGGTGGGAAATCATCGACAAGTACAAGGTGTCGATCCTCTACTGCGCGCCCACCGTGATCCGGATGTTCATGAAGTGGGGCGAGGAGATCCCGGGCAAGTACGACCTGAGCACCCTGCGGCTGATGGGCTCGGTCGGCGAGCCGATCAACCCCGAAGCGTACGTCTGGTACCGCCGCGTGATCGGCCATGACAATGTGCCCGTCGTCGATACCTGGTGGCAGACCGAAACCGGTTCGGTGATGATTTCACCGCTCCCGGGCGTCACCGCCGCTAAGCCCGGTTCGGCAATGCGGCCGATTCCCGGAATCTTTGCGGACGTCGTGGACAACCACGGCAAGCCCGTGGAAAACGGCCAGGGCGGCTACCTCGTGATCACGAAGCCCTGGCCGTCGATGCTGCGCACGGTGTGGGGCGATGACGATCGGTACGTCGATACATACTGGTCCCGGTTCGAGGGTGTGTACTTCGCGGGGGACGGCGCGAAGAAGGACGAAGACGGCGACATTTGGGTGCTCGGCCGAGTGGACGACGTGATGAACGTGTCCGGTCACCGGATGTCGACGACGGAGATCGAATCGGCGCTCGTCTCGCATCCCAAGGTCGCTGAGGCTGCCGTCGTCGGTGCGTCCGACGAAACTACCGGTCAAGCGGTGGTCGCGTTCGTGATCCTGCGCGGTGGAGTCGAGGACTCCGGCGACGCCGTCGTTCAAGAACTGCGCAATCACGTGTCGTCGGAGATCTCGCCGATCGCGAAGCCGCGCCAGATCATGGTGGTGCCGGAATTGCCCAAGACTCGCTCCGGCAAGATCATGCGTCGCCTGCTGCGCGATGTGGCCGAGAAGCGGGAAGTTGGCGATGTCACCACGCTCGCCGACAGCACGGTGATGGATCAGATCCAGGCCAAGCTCTCCGGCCATACCGCCGACGAGTAGGCGCAAGCCGGTCAGTGACCGGCGATGAGCAGCGGCAGCCCCGGCCGACGGCCACTGGTTAGATGTCAACGGCCAGGCGAGTTCGGTCGGGGTAATCGCCCCACGGGTCCCGCGAGTTCCCTAAACTCACGTTCACGGACCATTCAGTGCAAGCCTGACGGCCTACCGACCGGGAACCAGGAGATAAAAGCATGGCTGTACCGCAGCGCGAGCCCGTCAATGTCGATCTCGACGTCGCGCAACCGAGTGTGGGCACGCTCGTCAAGGAAGCCTCGACGCATTTCTCCACCCTGCTGCGTTCGGAGATTGAACTCGCTAAGTCCGAGGTCAAGAGCGAGGTCAAGAAGGGTGTCGCCGGCTCGGGCATGCTCGCTGCCGCGGGCGTCATCGTGGCACTGGCGTTGCCGTTCTTATTCGTCGCTATCGCCGAGCTGCTCGCCGGTCCGATCGGGCTGCCGCGGTGGCTGAGCTTCCTGATCATCTTCGTGGTGTTTCTGCTGGTGGCCGGCGCCTTGGCACTGCTCGGAATTCGCAAGTTCAAGAAACTGCGCGCCCCAGAGCGGACCATCGGCTCACTGAAGGCCAACAAGGCCCTGGTGGACGCGGTGAAGGGTGGCGATGCGGCGGCGCCGTCCGCCACCCCGAGTCGCTAATTTAGTGGGGCTCACCGAACAAAACGATCTGCTGCTGCCCGGTCCGTGGACGCACCGCGACATCACTGCGAACGGCGTACGGCTGCACATCGCCGAAGCCGGCAGCGGTCCCCTCGTCGTCCTGCTGCCCGGATTTCCGGAGATCTGGTGGGCGTGGCGGCATCAAATCCCCGCGCTCGCGGGCGCCGGTTATCGCGTTGTCGCTGTCGATCTGCGCGGCACCGGCTCCAGCGATAAGCCGCCGCGCCCGTACGACCCAGTCACGACCGCCGGCGATATCGCGGGTTTGGTGCGTGCGTTGGGTCAGTCCCACGCGTTCCTCGTCGGGCAAGATCTCGGCGGCATGATCGCGTGGACGACCGCGGCACTACACCCCGGCATCGTCGATGGCCTCGCGGTGCTAGGCGCGGCGCATCCACGACGCTGGCGCCGGGAAATCGTTCGCTCGCAGGCGCAGCGACGCGGCTCGGCGCACGTATTCAACAGCCAGTTGCCGCGACTGCCCGAGGCACGACTGACCCGCGATGACGCCGCCGAGGTACGGCGCTTGATGCGCTCATGGAGCGGGCCGTGGCGCGACACCGACGACTTTCGGGCCGCAACTGCGATCTACCGCAGCGCGATGCAGGTGCCGCAGGCGGCGTACGGCTGTGCGGAGTACTCGCGCTGGCAGGTTCGTTCCCTGCTGCGCCCGGATGGTTACGCGTTCCAGCAGTCGATGGCGCGGCAGTTGCAGTGCCCGGTTCTGCAGATTCACGGCGACGCGGACACCTGTGTCTTGCCCCAGACGGCGCACGGTTCCGAGGCGTACGTCGCCGGCAGGTACGAGTGGCTGTTGGTGGAGGGTTGCGGGCACTTTCCCGCCGAGGAGCACCCCGATCTGGTAACCGCCGCGCTGCTGAACTTCCTCGCCGGCTGACTCCCCGGCCCGCACACGTCCAAGCCGGTCCGCCGATGACCAAGGGGCCGCCGATGACCGAAGGGGCGGTGCCGTCGATGACCAAGAGGCGGACGCCGTGGTGGGCGACTGACCGGACGGTAGCCGTCGATGACCAAACCGGCGGTGCTTGGCCAGTTACTCGTAGCAGTCGCCGGTGACGACGTTCGTGTCCTTATTCTCGCCAGCCGCGAGCGCCTCGTCGATCTGATCGACGCTCAGCGCGTAGCCGACGTCGGCCTCGTCTACGGCCGCGGCGAACACCAACCCGACGACTTCTCCGTCCAGATCCAGCAGCGGACCGCCCGAGTTCCCGCCGACGACTGTGCCGCGCAACGCCACCACTTCCCGAGTGATCGTCGAGGTGTTCCGGAAGTTCGGACCAGAGATATCCCCGGTGGTGCGTACCTTCGCGGCGCCGAGCGTCATCGGGCCTCCTCCCGGGTATCCGGCAACAACGACATCGGCACCAGAATCCGGCGCTACCGCGTCCACCGGTAGTGCCGGCAACCCCAGCCCATCGACCTTCAAGATCGCAACGTCGATCCCTTCGTCGGCGTACACGACGCTCGCGTCGTACGTCTGCGAAGCGGTCTGAATCGACATGGACGACGTACCAGCGACGACGTGCGCGTTCGTCACCACGCGATCGGCGGCGTACACGAAGCCCGACCCGTTGATCTGTCGACTGCATTGCGGCGCATCCCCGATCACCTTGACCACCGAGCCACTCGCGGTCAGTACCTCCGGATCCTGAATGGCTCCGGTGTTCGGCGCACCGACGTCGGCGACGTCGGTCTGCTGCAGCGGGGCGAGTACGTCGGGCAGTCCCTGGTCGGCGAGCGCAGCCTCGATCGCGTCGTACGCCGTGCGTGCACCATCGGGCATGATCGAGTCGATGACCGGCAGGATCGATGATCCTCGTACGGTCTTGGCGACGCCCGGCAACGCTGACGCGGCCAACGGCAAGGCGAGGGTCCACACGAACAGGATGGCGACGAGCGCTGACACGACACCGCCGGCAGCGCGGTCGACGCCGATCGCGGCGCGCTTTCGGACCCGTTTACGTAGCCGCTCGCCGATCAGCATGCCGCTGACGTATCCCACGTTCGCCAACAGCACGATCAGCCCCACCACTACCGCGATACGTGGACCGGAGTCTGCAATCTGCTTGCCCAGGTACGAGACGATCGGGATAGAGACGGCGATGCCGAGCACGAGACCCACGAGCGAGGACCCCGCCTTCAACAGCCCACTGCGAAAGCCCACGGCCGTCATCGCGACGATGATCACGACGATCGCGATATCGACGAGCACGCTGACGTTCACGGCGCCTCGACCGTCAGCGTCCCTCGCTGGCCAAGCTGTTCGTGGAACGTGCAGAAGAACTGGTATTCGCCGGGATTCGCGATCGAGAATGCAATCGACTTGGTCTCCCCTGGGTTGATGAAGGGGATCTCCTCGTCGGGGCCGTCGGGCTTGAATGCGAGGCTGTGCGTGACTGCCTGCGACGTGTTCGTCATATCGATCCGGATTTTGCCGGTGTGCACGTGCGGGGATTCCGGGTTGAAGCGGTAGTCCTCGGTTTCGCGCAGATCGACGACCTGAGTGCCGTCCTCCTCGACGGTGACTGCGTCGGACGGCGCGGACTCATCGGGTTCTTCGGCGCTGTCGCTACAGGCCGCCACCATCAGGAGCACGGCACACCCGGCCGCCACCGTCCGCGTGGCCCGCCGCGCCGGAACGACACGGCTCGCGACAGCGCGGCTCGCGACAGCGCGTCGAGCCCTCACCGCCGGAACCGATCCGGCAACGGAATGGTGCGGCGTTTGTCCCACTCACGGGAGAAGCCACCGAGTCGCAGCACACTGTCGATCACGTTCGCGGTGAATCCCCACACGAACAGCCCATCGACGATGAACGCCGGCCCTCGGTAACCGTTCGGGGCGGTCACGGTGTACCGCAGGTCAGGATCGGCGAGGGTCGGCAGCGGAACTCGGGCGGCTCGCTCGACTTCGGCGTCGCTGAGCTGCCCTAGTTGGTAATCGTCGGCAGCCGTGCCGATGATCGGCGCCACCGCAAACTGCCGCGCCGGGATGTACAGGTCGGGCATCCGGCCGTGGATCGAAATGGTCGCTGGATCGATCCCCACCTCTTCGTGGGTCTCGCGCAGCGCAGCGGCGTACTCGTTAGCGTCGTCCGGATCGATCGACCCGCCCGGAAACGACACCTGGCCAGGTTGGCTACGCATCGTGGCGGACCGCTCGGTCAACAGCACGTCGGGCCCGTCGACCCCGCGAGCCATCAGGATCAGGACGGCGGAGCGCCGAACTTCAGTGCCGGGCGGCGGCTGAAAGCGATGAATGTCGTCGGCAGTGGCACGGTCGATCCGCAGCAGCAGTTCGCGCAGGTAGTCGGGCGGCGGATCGAAACCGACGTCGCCCGGAATCACCACATGTTCGCGCGCGTGGCCGCTCACAGCGACACCGCCAGGTACTTCTCGACGTCCGCCGCGAGATCTTCGACGCTCTTGTACGGACCGATATGCCGATACGCGATGGTCCCCTCATCGTCGAGCAGGATCGTCGCAGGCAAGGCCACGAATCCCTCTGCGGTAAGCACTTGACCCTCGAAATCGACCACGCTGGGGAACGTCACATTCATCTCGGCGGCGTACGCCGTGGCCTGACTCCGGGCGTTCTGCGTGACGACACCGAGCACATCTACCTCCCCGTCCCCCAACGCTGCGAACTCATCCAGGATCGGCATCTCTTCAAGGCACGGGCCACACCAGGACGCCCACAAGTTGACGACGGTCGGACGCGGCGGGACGCCGGCGATCGCAACGGGCTCGCCCCCCGATCCCAGGCACTCGAGCGTGACGTCCGGCAACTTGTCATCGGTTGCCTCGCCCGATGGCGCTTCGAATGTCGGGCAGTCAACGGTGAAATCGGACTGTGGTGCCGTGCCAGCCGTTGCCTTGGCTTCATCGGCGTCAGGACTCCCTGATCCACAGGCGGTCAATAGAACGAGCCCCACGCTGGCGCTCAGCCGTCGAATCCACACCCGACCAAGGTTACCCGCGCCGCGGGTTCTCGCCGGAGCGCGCATACCAAGCCGCGAATTGACGCCCAATCTGAGGCAGAGCGTGCGCCTGAAGCAGCGCGGACCCGGCAGACGAGGGGTGCGCGCCTGCGCAACACGCAGCGTGAGCGGTCACTTGTCCACGTATGGACGACAACATGTCGCTGGCGCTGCGTTTTAGCGGAAGTCAGCCGCCGTCTTCACCAACTTCTCCGCCTCGTCGAACCCGGTCGGGCCAGCGCCGTACGCCGGACACAACGCGGCGATTCCGCAGGCGCCGCAGGCTGGCTTACGCGCATGGCAGACCCGCCGGCCATGGAAAATCACCCGGTGGCTGTACATAGTCCACTCTTTCTTAGGGATCAGCTCGCCGATCGCGTGCTCAACCTTCACCGGGTCTTCCAGATCGGTCAGGCCCCAACGCCGCACCAGCCGCCCGAAATGCGTATCGACCGTCAGCCCGGGAACCCCGAACGCATTGCCGAGGACGACGTTTGCGGTCTTGCGGCCCATGCCGGGCAGTTTCACCAGGTCCTCCAGTCGCCGCGGCACCTCACCGTCGTGCCGTTCCAGTAGCTCCTGGCCGAGCCCGATCAGCGAGTTGGTCTTGTTGCGGAAGAATCCGGTGCTGCGGATCATCTCTTGGAGTTCGGTGGGATCAGCGCCGGCGTACGCCGCAGCGTCGGGGTATTTCGCGAACAGCGCGGGCGTCACCTGATTAACCCGCTTGTCGGTGCACTGCGCCGACAAGATCGTGGCGACCGACAGTTCCAGCGGCGTGCGGAAGTCCAGTTCGCAGTGCGCGTCGGGATAGATCTCGGCAAGTTCGCGGTTGATCGTGCGGGCGCGTCGCGTGCGCCCACGTGGTGTTTCGGCGGCCCATTGCTTCGCGCTTTTACGGCGCGGTGCGGCAGGCCGCACGACGGGCTGATCGACGGGCTGGGTGTCCTCGGGCGCAGTCACACCGCTCAGCCTAGAACCTGGCACTGACGCTTACCCGCCGTTGACATCAGGTACCCAAAGAGTAAAATTCAACGGTTGATCGGCGAACCTCGGTG
Source organism: Cumulibacter soli (assembly GCF_004382795.1). Taxonomy (NCBI): domain Bacteria; kingdom Bacillati; phylum Actinomycetota; class Actinomycetes; order Geodermatophilales; family Geodermatophilaceae; genus Cumulibacter; species Cumulibacter soli. The sequence continues at coordinate 616,055 of NZ_SMSG01000001.1, forward strand.
CACTAGCGTACGCGCGGCGCACGAATCGCTTGGTCTGCCTGCTGTGTGAACGACTGCACATGCGGCAAAATGATGGATACAGTTGATCAGGTATCACTGTTCGGCCGACCGCTCGAGGCTGGACAGTCAGGTTGAGGAGGTCCAGGTGGCGGCGCTGCTCGTCGTACTGTTCCCGTTCGGCCTGCTTGTGTTCTTGCTTTTCATGGAGAAGGTCGAAGCGCCACTGCGGCGTTCGAATGATCCGCAAGAGGTCGAGAGGTTCCTCGACCACGCGAAGCAAGAGGATGTAGACAACATCATCGCGGGCGGACTGCGAAAGGCGATGGACCGCTGGCGCGGTCGCGTCGCACGACGCAAGTCCCAACCGGACAACGAATAGTCGATATGGCATACGCGGGCACCGAGCCCGCAGCGAATCAGGAGGACACGTGGACGAGGTACTGGCCCGCGCAGGCTTGTTCCAGGGCGTTGACGAAGAGGCCCAGGAAGCACTTGCGCGATCATTCGAGTTCCTCGATATGGCCCGTGGATCGGTCATCTTCAAAGAGGGCGAACAGGGCGACAGCTTGTACATCGTGCTCGCTGGCAAGGTGAAAATCGGGCGCAAGTCGGCGGACGGCCGCGAAAACTTGCTGGCAGTCATGGGACCGTCCGACCAGTTCGGCGAATTGTCGCTGTTCGATCCAGGCCCGCGCACCTCCACGGCGTCCGCGCTGACCGACGTCCGCGTCGCACGGCTGCCCAAGGCAGCGCTGCGCCCGTGGCTGACTGATCGCCCCGACCTCGCCGAGCGCCTGCTGCGCGTTATCGCGCGTCGCCTGCGCCGCACGAACAACATCGTCGCCGACCTCATCTTCACCGATGTCCCGGGCCGCGTCGCGAAGGCCCTGCTGAACCTGTCGAAGCAGTTCGGACAGGCCGAAGGCGACAACCTGCGCGTGACTCACGACCTCACCCAGGAAGAGCTCGCTCAGCTGGTCGGCGCATCGCGCGAGACCGTGAACAAGGCGCTCGCCGACTTCGCTCAGCGTTCCTGGCTGCGCCTGGAAGGCAAGAGCGTGATCATCCTCGATCGCGAACGCCTGGCCCGTCGCGCCCGCTAAGTACTCGAAAGACCGGCGGCGTACTCCATGTGGGAGTACGCCGCCGGGCTTCTTTTCGCTGCACTTAGGCCCGCGTCATTCTGCTGGACTTAGGCCCGCGCAAATGTCACCTCGGGCGCGGCGGCGAGCGTCTGCGCTATCACGCAGTAGCGTTCGGTGAGTTCCAGCAGCTTCGTCACTGTCGCATCGTCGGCGTCCGTCGCGAGATCGAATGACAATGCGATGTCGGTGAGGCCGACCGGCGCGTCCTTGGCGACGCCGAGGGTGCCGCGGGCGTCCCAGGTCCCGGTGACCGTCACCTCTGCCTTGTCGAAGGTGACCCCGAGCGCCGTGGCAACCGAACGTAACGTGACGCCCGCGCAGGCGGCGAGCGCGTTCAGCAGTAGGTCCGCGGAGCACGCTTCGCTGCCATCGCCGCCGGTCGCGGGATGCAGTCCCGCCTGCACGTCGCCGGCCCACGTCGGTACGACGGCCGAGATGGAGTCCTCGAGCAGCGTCGCGGTCACTGAGTTGGTCACCAACGCGGTGGCGGGATCCTCCTTGTAACGCTCCTTCAGCGGGCGTTGCAACGCTCGTAGCGCGGCCGCATCAAGGGGTTCGGTCATCCGGTTACCTCCACCAGGTCGTCGTCACGGCCGGCCTTCGCAGCCAGGTCCGCCTCTAGTTCGCGCACCAGCGGAATCACCTGCTGCCCAAACCGCTCGACCTCCTCGCGAATATGCAGGAAGCCGAGCAGCAACAGGTTAACGCCAGCCTTCTTGTACTCGACAATCCGGCGAGCGACTTGCTCGGGAGTACCGATCAGGCCCGTGCGGAACCCGTCGTTGTACTGCACCAGATCGCGGAACTCCGAGTTCGCCCACATTCCCTTCTTATCGCGCGTCGCTTGCCCGGCCTGTTTGACGGACTCGCCGAACCCGTGCACCTTCTCGACGTCCGCCTTGGCGATGATCTCCTCGACGACGGCTTGCGCTTCGGCCTCGCTGTCCCGGACGACGGCGAAGCCGTTCAACGCGAACCGGACGTCGTGTGCGTGCGTGATCGCTTGGGCCGCGACATCGGCGATCTGCTCGTTCACTCCGTCAAGTGTGTTGCCGTTCATGAAGTACCAGTCGCTCAATCGTGCGGCCATCGCCCGCGCGGACGTCGAGTTCCCGCCCTGGAAGATCTCCGGTTGCAACGTCGGTTGCGGGCGGAAGGTGACATCGCGGGTTCGATAGAAGTCGCCGCGGTAGGTGAACCCCTCCTCAGCCCACAGACCGCGCAGCACCTCGATGAATTCCTCGCTGCGGCGGTAACGCTCCTCGTGCTCGAGCCAGTCGAGACCGAGGTTGGTGTATTCCTGCTTGAACCAGCCCGAGACGACGTTCAACGCGAGCCGGTTACCGGTCGTCGCCTGCGCGGTCGCGGCGAGTTTGGCGAGGATGTGCGGCGGCCACTGCCCGGGGTGTACCGCGGCGATCACCTTCAGTCGTTCGGTCGCCGCCAGCAGCGCGAGCGAAAAGCTGACCGATTCGTGCTGGGCGTCGGCGCCGTACGAGGCGAGGTAGCGCACTTGCGTCAGCGCATAGTCGAATCCGACATGCTCAGCGGCCTGGGCGAGGTCAATGTTGTATTCGGGACTGTGGTTGGTGCGTTGCTCGATCGTGGAGACAACAAGTCCACCCGAAACGTTAGGTACCCAGTAGGCGAACTTCAGTGGCTCAGTGGTCATGCTCGTTTCCCTTTGCTGATATGTATGGTTTGTACGATTGATACGGCGGGTCGTGTGACAGCGTCGGCGATCGTGTGACCTCAGGCGAGCGCGGCAATGAATCCGCCGCGGTGATGTAAGAGCGGCCGCGAGGAGCCGATCGCGCCGTCGCGCACGTCCGCGAGCGCGACGACGGATTCGCCGGCATCAAAGAAATCCCGGATCGACAGCACCAGGCGGGCGCACGCGCCATTGAGGTTCGGCAGGCCACGATCGTCGTAGCGCCAGTCGTCGTTACCGTCGATAGCCGAGGACCCAGACCGCCGGAATTCGGCGGCAACGGCGCCTTGGCTGGCATCGAGCAGGTGCGCGGCCGCCCAACGGTGCTCCCGCAGCACGGCGAGCGCTGCTGAGTCGGCCGGCAGGTTGAAACTCACGATCGCCGGCGTGGTCGATACCGACACCAGCGAAGTCACGGTGAGCCCGATCGGGCCGTGCTCACCGAGCCCGGCGATGACCCACGTCGACGTGGCGGCGCGACGGAAAATGGACTGGACGTGCGCGGCCTTGACGTCGCCCGAGCGAACGTCGGAGGCAGAGCTGCAGGAAAAGCACATGGTACGAAAGCCTTGTCTCGGTCAAAAGGCGGTTCGCCAAACGATGAACCGCCGTACGACGGCCCGATGAATCGTTGACGTGAGTGATGGCCCGCTGCCAGGACGGTGATGCGGTCCCAGCGGGCCGGCGAAGCCGCAACGATGCGGCGAAAACGTGCGCTGTTGCCGAAACTAGCCGTTGGGGCTGATAACTCGGCTTACGGGAACGGTGTCAGCAACAACAGGCGCCGACACCGCGGCGCATGAGGTCGATACACCGCCGCGCGTGCAGGCGGTACGACCGGTTCGTGTTGCTGTGCATGGACTCCTCCATCGGTCCTGGCGTGAGCACCTACCCGCGAGGCGGGCGGTTGCTGCGGCGTCCTCGAGCCAGGTCTCTCGGCCGCTCTGGATGGTGCAGAGATTTCAGCACACATCGCCGTACGCCGTCAAGGAATGCGACGTACGGCGCATTCCTTGGCGTGCGAGACACCGCAGGGGCGGTTGCGTCACGCAACCGCCCTGCCGGGAATCGATGCCTACGGGATTCAGTGGGTACGCAGGTACTCCAGTTGCGACTTCACCGACTGCTCCGCGGCCGGCCAGTTCGACTCCGGTACGTCGGTGTAGACATGCTCGACGACCTGCCGCGCGGTCGCGTCGTCCCCGAGTACCCCGAGCGCGTCGCGGACCTGCTGCAGTCGTTGCGCGCGGTGCTGCTGATAGAACTCCGCCGCGCGGCCGGCCGACTCCAGTTCCGGACCGTGCCCCGGCAGCACGGTCGCGTCGCCGTACGCCCTGAGCCGTTCCAGCGAGGACAGGTAGTCAGCGAGGTTGCCGTCGGGGTAGGCGATCACCGTGGTGCCGCGGCCGAGGATCGTGTCCCCGGTCATCACCGCGGCGGGGTTGACGCCGTCGTCCACGATGAATGACAGCGAGTCGCTGGTGTGGCCCGGTGTCGCGATGACCTTGACTTCGACGCCGGCCGCCGAGATCACGTCGCCCTCGCCGAGGCCTTCGCCGCCGTACTGGTGTTTGGGGTCGAGGGCGCGCACTCGCGCGCCGGTCATCTCATGGAAAGTCTTCGCGGACTCGGAATGGTCCCAGTGTCCGTGGGTCAACAGCACCTCGACGACGGTGCCGGCCTCGGCCGCGACGACCTTGAGGTGCTCGAGGTCTTCCGGGCCTGGGTCGACGACGATCGCTTCACGGCGTCCATCGGCGCGCAACAGCCAGGTGTTGGTGCCATCCAGGGTCATCACGTTCGGATTGTTGGCGAGTACGACAGACGCGTACGGCGTGACGTCGCGGCGTACTTCATACAGCGGGTGCGTCATCTGCAGACCTCCATATCCGGGAACTGCGGTGGTGTCGCGCACGCTATCGGGCCGACAGCGTGCGCGAAACCACCGCAGATCAACAGATCCTAATTGACCACGGACCGGCCGGGACCGATCTTGATCGACGGTTTGATCATGGTGCCGTCCGGCAACTTCACATAGTTCACGCCGTCCTGCTGCACGAGTTCGGGCATGATCGGCACGATCCTCGTCGGCGGCGCGGAGACCATCGCCTCCTCTGCCGTCTGGAATGCAGTCAACGCCGTCAGCGTCGCGGTGGTCGGCGGCAGCATCGGGCGCGTGCCGTTGTCGGACTCTTCCACCGCCCGGGCCGCAGGCACCCACTCGGCGTGGTCGTGCTCAGTGGAAATCTCCCGCGGTTCGACACCGTCGGGCAGTTTCATCAAGAAGAAGCGGGTGTCGTACCGCTTGGACTCCGCCTTCGGGGTGATCCAGTGCGCCCACGGGCGGATCAGGTCCGCGCGCACCGACATCCCGCGACGGTTCAGCATCTCCGAAAGGGACTGTTCACGATTCAGCAGCGCGAGACGCTCGGTCTCCCACTCCTCATTGTCGGTGTCGCTCACGGGGGACTCGCCCACCGTGGCCAACAGGATCCCGGCCTCCTCGAAGGTCTCGCGGACTGCCGCAGCCACCAGTGCCTTGGCGCGGCGCTCATCACACGAGAACGCGTCGGCCCAATACCCAGGGTCAGGTCCGATCCAGCCGAATTCGGCGTCCGAGTCGCGCGGGTCCACCCCACCACCGGGATACGCCGTCATCCCACCGGCGAAAGCCATCTGACGGGCGCGGCGAATCAGGTAGACCTCGACGCCTTCGGCGCCGTCCCTGATGAATAGGACCGTCGACGCATCCTTCGGCTCTGGCATACTCACTCGCTTACCTCCACAATGACCTCCACCTCGACGGGGGTGTCGAGGGGCAACACGGCGACGCCGACCGCGGAACGAGCGTGCTTACCCGCATCGCCGAAGACCTCACCCAACAGCTCGGACGCGCCGTTGATGACCAGCGGCTGTTTGGTGAAGGCCGGGTCACTAGCAACGAACCCGACGACCTTCACGATCCGAGTTACCTGATCTAGACCTACCAGATCATCGATTGCGGCGAGCGCGTTGAGTGCCGCCTGGCGCGCATCGTCGTGCGCCTCCTCCAACGACACGCTCGCACCGACCTTGCCGGCACGACGGAGTTTTCCGGCGACCAGCGGCAGTTGTCCGGAGGTGTAGACGAGGTTTCCGCTGCGTAGCGCGGGCACGTAGGCGCCCGCCGGTGTGGCCACCGGCGGCAGCTCGATTCCGAGTTCGGTCAGTCGGGAGGCGATCTCTGCCATGGGGTACCTCTCGAGGTCTAGCCGCGCGGGCGTTTCATGAAGGCAACCAGTTGCTCACCGGTCGGGCCGGGGGTGACGGATACGAGTTCCCAGCCGTCTTCGCCCCAGGTGTCGAGGATCTGCTTGGTGTTGTGGGTCAGCAGCGGAACGGTCACGTACTCCCACGATGTCTTCTCAGCCATGAGCAACACTCTAGGCTGCGGTATTCGGCGCGCTCACCCACGTCTCATAGGCCGGGCACGACGCGACGCGGCGGCACCTCATCTACGCTGAGAGGGTGGACGCACCAGAGACCCCCAGCTGGTGGAGTGACGCGCGGTTGCACGTCGTATCCGGCAAGGGCGGCACCGGCAAGACGACCGTCGCGGCCGCGCTCGCGATCGCGCTCGCCGCGGGCGGACGCCGAACGCTGCTGGTCGAGGTTGAAGACCGTCAGGGCATTGCTCAACTCTTCGGAATTCCGCCATTGCCGTACGGCGAACGTCCCATCGCTGCCGCGCCCGGCGGCGGAGTCCTCGAGGCGCTCGCGGTTGAAGCGGACGCCGCACTCGTGGACTACCTCGACATGTTCTACGGCCTCAAACGCGCCGGCGGGATGTTGCGCAAGGTCGGCGCGATCGATTTCGCGACTGCGGTGGCGCCAGGACTCCGCGACGTACTACTGACCGGCAAGGTCAAAGAAGCGACAACCCGGGTGAAGGACGGGCAGCGGGTGTACGACGCGGTCGTCCTGGACGCTCCCCCGACCGGACGAATCGGCCGGTTCTTGAATGTCACCGGTGAGGTCGCCCAATTAACGAAGGTCGGTCCGATCAAGAAACAGTCCGACGGCGTCATGGCGCTGCTGCGCTCCTCGACGACGGCGATCCACCTGGTCACGCTGCTGGAAGAGATGCCGGTTCAGGAGACGATCGACGCCGCCGCCGAACTGGCCTCCAGCGGGTTGGACGTGTCCTCGGTGATCATCAACATGGCGACCGAGCCACATCTATCAGCGGGCGAACTAGACGAACTCGCCAGCGGGGTCGACGTCCACGCACGTCTCGCGGCGGGCCTGGCGCAGTCCGACGCCGACCCGTCGTACGCCGACGCGTTGGCCAGCGAAATGCAGCAGTACGCCCAACGGTTCACCCAGGAACAGCGCGCCCGCGCCGTACTGCCCACGCTAGGGGTTGACCTGACGGAGTTGCCTCGACTGCACGGGCAGATCACCAAAGAGGGGCTGTACGACCTGGCCGAGCTATTGCGCGAGCAGGCCGGCGCCGAGGTGATCGCGTGAGCAAACCCATGGCCGCGCCTCGGGAGCGGCTGCGCCCCGATGACGCGCCGCACCTGGATATCGACGAACTGATCGAATCCGCGCAAACCCGGGTGATCGTGTGCTGCGGCGCGGGCGGGGTCGGCAAGACAACGACGTCCGCCTCGATTGCGCTGCGCGCCGCGGAGGCCGGACGCCGCGTCGTGGTGCTCACCATCGATCCGGCAAAGCGGCTCGCCCAGTCGCTGGGAATCGAGGAACTCGACAACACCCCGCGCGAGGTCGCAGGAGTTGCAGGCGGATCCGGTGGCGAGCTGTTCGCGATGATGCTCGACATGAAGAGCACCTTCGATGAGATCGTGCTCGAACACACGACGCCGGAGAAAGCTCAGCAGATCTTCGACAACCCCTTCTATCAGACGTTGTCGAGTTCGTTCGCCGGTACGCAGGAGTACATGGCGATGGAGAAGTTGGGCCAACTCGTCGCCAAAGACGAATGGGATCTGGTCGTCGTCGACACCCCGCCGAGCCGATCGGCAATGGACTTCTTGGACGCTCCCGAACGGATGGCCAGGTTCCTGGACGGCAAGGTTCTCAAGGTGTTGCTGGCCCCGGCTCGTTCCGGCGGCCGCGGCGCGTTGAAGTTGGTCAGCGCCGGGATGGGCATGTTCTCCCGGGTGCTGACAAAGATCATCGGCGGCGAAGTGCTGCGCGATATATCCGCGTTCGTGGGCGCGTTGGACACGATGTTCGGCGGGTTTCGGGCGCGGGCCGAAGCGACGTACAACCTATTGCGCCAACCCGGCACGTCGTTCGTCGTGGTCGCGACGGCGGAGCCGGACGCGTTGCGCGAGGCGTCGTACTTCGTCGAGCGACTCGTCGGCGAACACATGCCGTTGTCGGGAGTGGTGATGAACCGCGCGCACTATTCGCACGCCCCCGAGCTGAGCGCGCGCCGGGCGCGCAAGTACGCCGATCAATTGTGGCCCGAAGACGTCGAGCCGACCGAGGACGGCGCGCTGGCTGCCGCCGCGCTGCGGGTACACGCCGAACGGGTTGAGTTGACGATGCGCGAGCAGAAACTCACCGACCGTTTCGTGAAGGCGCACCCGGAGGTCGCGCTCGGTGAGGTTGAGGCGCTGCCGCGCGACGCTTATGACCTAGCGGACCTCCGCGAAATCGGCGACCGTCTCGCCACGCCCTAGACGCTGCCGCCCCGGGCCCGGCGCCTCGGCGCACGCAAAAAAGGCGGCGGCGCAAAAAACGCAGCCGAAAAGCCGGGGCATCGCGCTAGAGACGATGCCCACCCGATTCTGCTGCGTAATTTGCGACCCGACCCGTCCCAAGGCCAAGGCCCCAGCGCGACCCAATCCGACCTACCGGCGCGCCCACGGGCTCGGCTCGATTAGCCAACGCGGCGGGCACGCCCGGTGTCGGAAGGCGCTCGGTGCAACCGTTCACCGGATTCGGTATTAGCCAGAGCGCCGAGGCGCTGGCGCCAGTTGGTGACGTCCGGATGACGTCGTAGCAGCGCGCGGCGTTCACGCTCGGTCATTCCGCCCCACACACCAAACTCGGTTCGGTTGTCGAGGGCGTCAGCAAGACATTCGGTCTGTACCGGACAGCCGCTGCAGATCTTCTTCGCCTGGTGCTGCGCCGCTCCCTGCACGAACAGTGCCTCCGGATCGGAGCCTATGCAGCGGGCCTCGGCAGTCCAGTCGGCCATGGGAGTACGCGCAGCTTCGGTGAAGACGATTGTGCTCGACATAGTGTTCACTCCTGTTGGTCACGGGTGCCATTTCTGGCCTTGCGTGGAGTGAGACCTACTCGCCAGTAAGTTATGACGCGATTTCGGGAAAATGTTTCCTACGACACACAGAAATCCTGTTTGAGGCCGACTGGCTGGGCAAATTGGGATAGGTGATCGTTCACGATTTACCCGACAGTGACCTAGTCCTGCGTACGCTATCGGGGTGTCTAGCACCGTTTTCAGCAAACTGACGGCCGTCGTCAAGCTCGTCGCAGCGATCTGCGCGGGCGGTCTCGTGCTTGCCGCGATGCTCTTCCCCGTCCTCGGTGGAGCAGGCGCAGCGACGAAAACCGCATCGCAGCTGGTCCAGGACGTCGATACCGAGTTCAATGCCGCCGAGCCGGCGTTGATCTCGCGGGTACGTGCCGCGGATGATTCGCCGCTGGTCTACTACTACAACTACTACCGGCTGCCGACCACGCTGGACAAGATGGGCGAATGGGCGCCGAAGGCGATCGTGGCGATCGAGGACCGGCGGTTCTATCAGCACAACGGTGTTGACCTAGAGGGCATGTTCCGCGCCTTGGTGAAGAACACGATCAGCGGCGACACCGACGAGGGCGCCTCGACGCTGACCCAGCAGTTGGTGAAGAACGTGCTCTTCTACCAGGCCACGACACAAAAAGAGCGCGACGAGGCCACTGAAAGCAGCTACGCACGCAAGCTGCGCGAGGCGAAGATCGCCGTCAACCTCGAGAAGACCATCTCCAAGGACGAGATTCTTGAGCGCTACCTGAATCTGATGAACATGGGCGGCGGCGCATACGGCATTCGCGCGGCATCGAAGATGTACTTCGGTATCGAACCCGCCGATCTGAGTATCGCGCAAGCGGCGATGATCGCCGGCATCGTGCAGTCGCCGACTCATTGGGACCCGCTGAACAATCCGCAGGCCACCAAAGAGCGCCGCGACCTGGTAATTGACGCGATGGCCGACACCAACGCCATCACCGAAGACCAGGCTACAGAGGCCAAGAAGAAGCCATTGGGCTTGAAGAACGACGGCGGTGCGAAGCCAAACCGCGCCTGCGCAGAGGCACCGAACAACGGCGGCTTCTATTGCGATTACGTGACGTCGTACCTGACGAAGAACCTCGGTATTCCGGAGAAGGTTCTTAAAGAGGGTGGGCTGACGATCAAGACCTCGTTGCAGCCGAATTACCAGAACGCCGCGACGAACGCGATCTTGAGCGCCGCTCCCGTGCTGTATCAGGACCCGTCGACGTTCGGCCTGTCCGATACCCGACTGGCGACGATGCCGATCATGGATCCGAAGACCGGTCAGGTGCAGGCGCTCGCGGTCAACAAGAAGTACGGCAACGATCCCAACGACCCGACACAGACCGTTAACAACTACCCGATCTTGCCGAACGGTGACGGCGCCGGGTCCACCTACAAGTTGTTCACCACGATTGCCGCGCTACGCGAGGGCACCGGCATCAACTTCCAGTTGAACGCGCCACCGCCGTACACCTCGAAGATCATGGCGGCAATGGGCATCGACTACTCGGTGGAGAACGCCACGGCGGGCTATCCGAGCCGGATGCCGCTGTGGCAGGCGCTGTACATGTCCTCCAACACCTACTTCGTGGCCCTCGAGGATTACCTGGGCTCGATCACCCCGGTCGTTGAGGCCGCGCAAGACACCGGGCTGTGGGCGCCCGGAGACACCGAGATCGCCGACACGATCAAGGCTGAACAGCGCGCCTCGTTCACGCTCGGTCCAGAGTCGACCAGCCCGCTGCGGCTCGCCACCGCCTACGCCACCATCGCGAACAGCGGTACCCGCTGCGAGCCGACACCGATCGTGAGCATCACCGGCCCGGATGGCAAGCCGGCGATCAACCCGGAGACGAAGAAGCCCTGGTACACGCCGGACACGAACTGCACGAAGGACGCAGTGTCCCCGGGCGTCGCCAACACGATCAACCAGATCCTGCTCAAGGACGTCATGCCGGGCAACAGTGGCCAGACCGGAGCGAACGCATACGTTCCTGGTTACCAGATCGCTGGTAAGACGGGTACGGCGGAAACCAACCGCGCGTACTCCTTTGTCGGCTACACGCCGGACATCGTGGCCGCGGTACTCGCCTTCGATCCGACCAACAACAACCCGCTACCCGGTAGCGGTGGCGAGCAGGGCTTCGGTGGCGGCTTCCCTGCGACGATCTGGCGCCTGGCGATGGAACAGATCCTGCCCAGCGTCGGCGTGAGCGAATTCCCGCCGGGCGATCCCGAGGTTGAGGCCGGCAAGTCGACCACGATGAGCGTCGACTGCGTCGGTCAGTCACCGTCCAACTGCCAGGCCATGGCGCAGAATGCGGGCTTCTTCGCCGTCGACAGCGGTAACCCCGTCGACTCCACACTTCCCGCGGGTGTGGTGGCCAGCCAGTCCCCAGCACCCGGCTCGACGGTGCCGCTGTCGGCCACGATTACCTACTCGGTCTCCAGCGGTAAAGCCCCGGCCGGCCAGCCGTGCCAGCCTGGACAGGACCCGAAGACGGGCTGCAAGTCCGACAAGGAAGACGAAGAGAAGAAGGACGAGGACAAGCAAGACGAGGAAAAGCAGGATGAGGAGAAGGACGAAGACAAGCCGTCGGACGCGAAACCGTCCGACGACAAGCCGCCAAGCAACTCATCTTCGAGCAACAACAACAATGACGAGGACGACAACTGACCGGTCTCCGGCCGACCACTGAGCAGCCGCGCGTCGCCGCGGCGCACCCCACTGCCCCGTCGCCGCCATGGCGACGACGAGCTGGCGTCGTGGCCGCAGCGTTCGCCGCAGTTGGCACGATGACGGCGGCGTACGCCACGCTCGTCGAGCGCAACAATTTCGCGTTGCGGCGGTTTACGGTTCCGGTGCTGCCGCCGGGATCGCCGGACATACGCGTGTTGCAGTTGTCCGACCTACACGTGAGGGCGCAGCAGCGATGGAAGGTCGCGTGGGTCCGGCGCCTGGCTCGATTCAACCCGGATCTGGTGATCTCTACAGGCGATCACATCGGGGGCGATGAGCACGCGTTCGAGAACTCGCTGCGTGCGCACGAGCCTTTTTTGGGTCTGCCGGGCGCGTTCATCTGGGGCAACAACGACCACTTCGCGCCCGTGCCGAAAAGTCCGATTCACTACTTCACCGGCGGTGGGCCGCACCGGCGCGGTGCACGTATCGATCTACGGTCGCTTCGCGAACAGCTGGCCTCCGGTGGCTGGCTCGACTTGAACAACTCCGTAGGCACGCTCGACGTTGCCGGGGTACGGATCGGATTCGGCGGCACCGACGATCCGCACACACGCCGCGACAGGTATGCCGAGATCGCTGGGCGAGTCGCCGCGGATGCCGATGTGCGCATCGGGCTCACTCATTCCCCCGAGCCGCGCGTATTGGACTGGTTCTCCGACGACGGGTACGACGTGGTGTTGGCCGGACACACCCACGGTGGGCAAGTACGGATTCCGATCTACGGCGCACCCACCACGAATTGCGGAATTGACCGCTCCCGCGTTCGGTGGCTGTCCTCGTGGACGTCGCCGGCCGGTAACGACACCACGCTGCACGTCAGCGCCGGCCTGGGAACGTCGCCGTACGCTCCGATTCGGTTCTGCTGCCGTCCCGAAGCCACCCTGCTCACCCTCACCGCGCGCCGCTAACCTCGGCGCCAACTCCAGTGGCCACCGCGCACCAGTGGGTCGGGCGGGGCGCGTTGCTGGGTGAGTCGCAAGCGCGTCAGCGGTGCGCGGTCACCCTCCTCACACCCGCTCGCATTTGTACTGGGGCATCGAGTAAAGTATCCCTTCGGTGCTTTCACCGGGGTGTGGCGCAGCTTGGTAGCGCGCTTCGTTCGGGACGAAGAGGTCGTGAGTTCGAATCTCGCCACCCCGACCAAGAAACACCGACTGAGGCCCTGCTCGAGAAACTCGAGTAGGGCCTCAGCGCATTACGGGCGACTCGCGGCCGGCCGTTCAGAAATCACCGGGCAGCGCACCGTCGGGAATCCAGCCGAGGTCGCCGGACTCGATACGCGCGATAATGTCGCTGAACCATGTTCGTTCGGCGCTCAACTGGTCACGCTCGTACGCCGCCTCGACCAGCAAGATTTCGGGCACCTCGGCTGCCGATTCCAGATCTGAGGTGGCTAGCGCGACCGCCGAGTCGAGTGCCGTCAGGCGCGCGCGAAGCGCCAGGAGCGTCTCATCGCGGGTCAGTACGCCGACGAAGGACAGAGCCGCGATCGTGACGGTGCGGTCGGGCTGCGGAGTCGACAGCAAGAGCGATACCCGGCGACGCACCTCGGATCGTCCGGCATCGGTGAGCGCGAAGACCGTGCGTTCGGGACGGCCGCCGGCCTGCTCCGAGCCAATCGGCTCAATCAGATGCGCGCTCTCGAGTCGCTGCACCGCGTGGTAGATGCTGCGCGGGATACCAGCCACGAACGTCTTACGTGTCTCGACGACGAACCGGTGAATGTCGTACGGGTGACGCGGCCCGACCGTCAGCAGGGCGAGAACCGTCAGCGCGGGGAGGTCGCGGTCGGCGCGGCTGAGCACGGGGAGCGATTCGATCATCGCGTCAAGTCTACGAGGTTGACAGACCTTTATGGCAAACTGCACTATAGATAGTGCAGTTTGCCATAAGGAGGCATCATGACCAATACCGCCCTATCCCCCGACATCGTCGATACGCTGGAGCGCATGCGCCGCGCGTGGGACGCCGGCGACGCAACGGCGTACGCCGAAGAGTTCACCGAGAACGCGACCTACGTCATCTACGCCGGGCTGATCAGCCACGGCCGCGCACAAATCCTCGCCGACCACATCCCCGTCTTCGAGCGTTGGCAGCGCGGTAGCCGCATGTCGATGAAGGTGCTCGACGTTCGCACGATCAACGACGACACCGCGGTCGTGCTCACCGAGGGAGGCGTCGGCAAGCGTGGTACATCCGCCGTACGGCACAACAAGGTCCAGACCTACGTCATGGTGCGCGAGGCGGGACAATGGCGCTGCGCGGCATTCCAGAACACGAAACGCAACCGCCTATTCGCCGCGATCAACGCCCGCATGACTCGACAGCACGCTGCGCAGCAGTAACGCCACGGCTGGACGACGCCTGTTGCAGTGCTCGCCCGCTTCGTCTACCGGTCAACCTAGCCAACGGCCGCACCTCCGCTAGATCTGCGTTTCAGGTGGCGAGGCTTGCGGCGGTAGTCGCTTGAGCCTGCGGTGCGCTTGAGGCGGTGGTCGGCCTTGGGGCGGCGGTGCGGTTTCAGGCGGCGAGGATTGAGACGGTAATCAGGGCGAAACGGCAAGCCGACTGCCGGTGACCGTCAGGAGATGTAGTGGTCGTGCCCCCGCGTGAACACGTCCAACACGAACTCCTCGTCGAAATGCGCCACCTGGTGCCGAAACCGGCGCGCCGCGAAGATGCCACGCAACTCTTCGTGGACGTCCTCCCCGGTCGACACCGCGCCGTCAGCACGTTCGCGCCAGTGGACCGCGACGATCTCAACTCGGTCAGCTGCGCGCTCGATCATCTCGGCAACGGCCGCCGCTCGCTCATCGCCCGACAGGTAATAGAGGAATTCGGACAACACGATCAAGTCGAACGGGCCGCGCGGCGCCGGTGATCGCTGACTGATCCGCAGAATATCGCCAGACGGCGTAATCGCCTGATAAGCCGGCTTCTGCTCCGACGACCTCCCAGTCTCACCGACCGCCGAGTCGAGCGACGACACCTCGTCGTACGGTAGGCGACGGGCGTCGAGCGTCATATTCGACGCGTCTGCGCACACATCGCGCGCAACCGCCACGGCGGCCTCGGACGCATCACACGCCACGACATCATCACACCTGTCGGCGAGCGCTCTCGCTAGATGTCCGGTGCCGCACGCGGGATCTAGGGCCCTTGTATATCGGCGTTCTGCGAGCGCCGCGAGCACGACGGCTACCTTTCGCTGCTCGTACCAACTCGACCCCACCGACCACGGGTCGGTTTCCTCGACGTACAGCCGGTCAAAGTCCGGAGACACAGTCACCCGAACATTCTCCCACTAACCACGCACAAGCGCGATTCCGCCCGGTTCGTAACGCCGCTGGACCCTCGATGCGGGTCGCAGCTCAGGACGAGATTTCCTTGTCGAAGACAAACACCGGGTTGCTTCGTTCCCCCGCGGTACGGCCGGCATCAACGGGCACGGTCACGCCCGTCGTCCACTTCGCGGCAGGGCTCAGCAGGAATACGACGGTCTCAGCTACGTCCCACGGCGTCCCTTCCGTCTGAAGCATCGAGCGCTGGCGTCGCGCCTCACGCATTTCAGTGGTCATGTTCTGCGAGGCGACCATCGCCGTGTACGCCATTCCGGGAGCTACGCAATTAACCCGGATTCCGTCCGCGCCATGCTGCGCTGCCATCGCGCGTGTCATGTTCACGATCGCGCCTTTAGTTACCGCATAGGCGATGTGCGCGTGTCCGCCCACCAGACCGGCCGCCGAACTCATGTTCACGATCGCGCCGCCACCTGCGGCGACCATCTTCGGGATGGCGTATCGCGAGGTGAGCAGCATCGAGGTGACGTTCACATCGAGCGTACGGCGCCACTTCTCGAGGTCGACGTTGACGACCGTTCCTTGCGGACCGCCGACGCCGACGTTGTTGAACAACATGTTCACCGCACCGTACTCGGCAACGGCGCGTTCGCTTATCTCACGGCAAAAGGCGTCATCGGTGACGTCGCCTACCAGCGGCAGGCATGACCCGCCGGACTCGTTGAGGTACGACGCAGTGTCCTCGACGCGAGACGCGTCGCGGTCGACGGCGACCACGTTCGCGCCGCGGCGAGCGAGCAATGTCGCGACCGCGCGCCCGTTGCCTACAACGTCCGCCGGGGCAGACCCAGCGCCCGTCACGGTCGCAGTCAGCCCGGTCAGGTCAGTGCTCATGGGAGGTTCAGTCATGCACCGACGCTACAACGCGGCCATAACCGCCACTGTCGGGTGATGCACCTTCTCCCAATTGCACTCACCGACTTGCCCGGCCAGCGACGTCTGCGCTCCGCACCGGCACCGCTTCGATGACGCCCGACAAAGGCGGCCACACTCCGCGCGGGTTAGACGACGAGCGGGCGGTCACCTGGGTTGATCGGCCGCGGCAACTGCGACGGCACGCCGGTCAAGAACTCGTCCACGCCCTTCGCAGCAGCCCGCCCTTCGGCAATGGCCCACACGATCAGCGACTGGCCACGACCGGCGTCACCGGCGACGAAGACACCCGGCACCGACGTCTGGTAGTCGTTCGCACGTACGACGTTGGTGCGTTCGTCCAACGGCACACCGAGCTGGTCCACGAGCCCTTCGCGCTCCGGACCGAGGAACCCCATCGCCAGCAGCACCATCTGCGCCGGAATTTCGCGCGCCGTACCAGGCACCTCTTCGAAGCGACCGTCGACCATCGCCACCTCGGCAACCTCGAGCGCCCGCACGTTGCCGTCGGCATCGCCGAGGATCCGCTTCGTAGACACGGCGTACAACCGCTCGCCGCCTTCTTCATGCGCCGAGGCGATCCGGAAGATTGTCGGGTACGTCGGCCACGGCTGCGAAGCCGGACGATCGTCACCCGGCTGCGGCATGATTTCGAGCGTCGTCACCGAGGCCGCACCCTGACGTAGCGCCGTACCGATGCAGTCCGCGCCGGTATCACCGCCGCCGATCACGATCACGTCCTTGCCGGTAGCCACGACCTGATCGGCGACCTCCTCGCCCAACGCGACTCGGTTGGCCTGCGGCAAGTAGTCCATCGCCTGGTACGTGCCGACGAATTCGCGTCCGTCGACCGGCAGGTCGCGACGCACCGTTGCGCCGGTCGCGAGTACGACGGCGTCGTACCTCGCGCGCAATTCGGCGCCGGTGATGTCCTTACCGACCGTGACGCCACAACGGAAACGGGTGCCTTCAGCCTTCATCTGGTCGATGCGGCGATCCAGCACGGCCTTTTCCATCTTGAACTCGGGGATGCCGTAGCGCAGCAGGCCGCCGGGCTTGTCGTCGCGCTCATACACCGCGACGGTGTGTCCCGCGCGCGTCAACTGCTGCGCGACCGCGAGCCCGGCCGGACCCGATCCGACGACGGCGACGGTCTTACCGGTGAGCCGCTCCGGCGGCATCGGCGTGACCAGGCCCTCAGCGAACGCGTTCTCGATCGTCTGCACTTCGATCTGCTTGATGGTGACCGCTGGCTGGTTGATCCCCAGCACACAAGCGGTTTCGCACGGTGCCGGGCACAACCGTCCGGTGAACTCAGGAAAGTTGTTCGTCGCGTGCAGCCGCTCGATACCGTCTGCGGTGTCACCTTTCCAGGCAAACGTGTTCCACTCCGGGATCAGGTTGCCCAGCGGGCATCCGGAGTGGCAGAACGGAATGCCGCAGTCCATGCACCGCGAGGCCTGCCGCTTGAGCTGGTCGCCGTCCTGCGCCTCGTAGACCTCTTTCCAGTCCATGATGCGCACGTCGACGGGCCGCCGCTGCGGCAACTCCCGCTCGCGGTGCTTCAGGAAACCCTGTGGGTCAGCCATTGAAAACCTCCATGATGCGGCTCCACACCTCGGCGCCGTCGAGATCGAGTCCCTGCTCCGCGGCGTCGGCGCGTACGTCGAGCACGCGCTGGTAGCCGCGCGGTAGCACGACCTTCATCCGCTTGATTCCGTTCGACCAGTCGTCTAGCAGCCCCTGTGCAACCGTCGATCCGGTCCATTTCACGTGATCGGTCAACAGTCGATGCACGATCTCGATATCCGACTCACGCAAGGAAAGTACGTCGACCAGTTCGGGATTCACGACCTGTTCGTCGAGGTCCAGGACGTAAGCGACACCGCCGGACATACCGGCACCGAGGTTACGTCCGGTTTCGCCGAGGACCATGGCGATACCGCCGGTCATGTACTCGCACGCGTGATCGCCGACGCCTTCTACAACCGCAGTCGCGCCTGAATTACGCACGCAGAAGCGCTCGCCAACCTTGCCACGCAGGAACAACTCTCCCGTCGTCGCGCCGTACCCGATCACGTTGCCGGCAATGACATTCTGTTCGGCGACAAGCGGCGCGCGCTCGTCCGGGCGGACGACGACCCGCCCGCCGGACAGGCCCTTGCCGACGTAGTCATTCGCGTCACCGCTCATCAGCAAGGTGACGCCGGCTGGCAGGAACGCGCCCAACGACTGCCCCGCGGACCCCGTCAGGGTGAACTGGATCGAGTTGTCCGGTAAACCTGCTGGATGCGCCTTCGTGACCTCGTGGCCCAGCATGGTGCCAACGGTGCGGTTCACATTGCGGATCTCGACCGTTTCGCGGACCTGCTCACCGTTATCGATCGCGGGGCGGGCCAGTGCGATCAACTGCTGGTCGAGGGCCTTGCCCAAGCCGTGGTCCTGCCCTGCCGAGTTGTACGGCGTACCGCCGGTCGGGTCCTCAACAGTGGCCAGGATCGGCGACAGGTCCATACCCGAAGCCTTCCAGTGCTCGATCGCACGATCGACCTTCAGCGACTCGGCGTGGCCGACCGCCTCCTGAATCGAGCGGAACCCGAGCGCCGCCAAGTGTTCGCGGACTTCCTCGGCGATGTATTCGAAGAAGGTCTCAACAAACTCTGGTTTGCCGCTATAGCGGGAACGCAGCTCCGGATTCTGGGTTGCGATGCCGACCGGGCAGGTGTCCTGGTGGCACACGCGCATCATCACGCAGCCGGACACGATCAGCGGGGCGGTCGCGAACCCGAACTCCTCAGCGCCGAGCAGTGCGGCGATCACGACGTCGCGACCGGTCTTCATCTGCCCGTCGGCCTGCACCACGATCCGGTCCCGCAAACCGTTCAGTCGCAGGGTCTGCTGGGTCTCCGCCAAACCGAGTTCCCACGGCGCACCCGCATGCTTGAGCGAGGTCAGCGGCGAAGCGCCGGTACCGCCGTCGTGGCCGGAAATCAGCACCACGTCCGCATGCGCCTTCGAGACACCCGCGGCGACAGTGCCGACACCGATCTCGGCGACCAGTTTCACGTGAATACGCGCCTGAGGGTTGGCGTTCTTCAGGTCGTGGATCAGCTGAGCGAGATCTTCGATCGAGTAGATGTCGTGGTGCGGGGGCGGCGAAATAAGCCCGACGCCAGGGGTGGAGTGCCGCGTCTTGGCGACCCACGGGTACACCTTCTGGCCCGGCAACTGTCCACCTTCGCCCGGCTTCGCCCCCTGCGCCATCTTGATCTGGATGTCGTCGGACTCGGTCAGGTAGTGGCTGGTGACGCCGAAGCGTCCCGACGCGACCTGCTTGATCGACGATCGGCGCGTGGGGTCCAGCAGTCGCTCGACGTCCTCGCCACCCTCTCCGGTGTTGGACTTACCACCGAGACGGTTCATCGCGATCGCGAGGGTCTCGTGCGCTTCCTGCGAAATGGATCCGTAGGACATCGCTCCGGTGGAGAACCGTTTCACGATCTCGCTGACCGGTTCCACTTCCTCGATCGGGATCGGCTGGCGGCCCGTCGAGGACGCATCGGAGAACTCGAACAGTCCGCGTAGGGTCATCAACTCCTCGGACTGGTCATCGACCAGTTTCGTGTACTGCTTGAAGATGTCGTAACGCTTCTGCCGGGTGGCGTGCTGCAACCGGAAGACAGTGTCCGGGTTGAACAGGTGCGGCGCGCCGTCGCGGCGCCACTGGTACTCGCCGCCGGTCCACAGCGGACGGTGCGGAATCTCCACGCCCTCCGGCGGATACGCCATCGCGTGCCGCTGCGCGACCTCGGCCGCGATCACATCGAGTCCGATTCCACCGAGCTGGCTGGTCGTCCCGGTGAAGTACTTGTCGACGAGGGCCTGGGACAAACCAACGGCCTCGAAGACCTGTGCGCCGCAGTACGACGGCACGGTCGAGATGCCCATCTTGGACATCACCTTCAGCACGCCCTTACCGAGCGCCTTGATCAGGTTCTTCACGGCGGTCTCGGGCGAGATGCCCTCGATCAAGCCGCGACGGACCATGTCCTCGACGGTCTCCATCGCCAGATACGGGTTGACACCCGCAGCGCCGTACCCGATCAGCAAGGCAACGTGGTGCACTTCGCGGACGTCGCCGGCCTCGACAATCAGGCCGACCTTCGTGCGGGTCTTTTCCCGAACGAGGTAGTGGTGCACTGCGGCAGTCAGCAGCAGCGACGGGATCGGCGCGTAGTCGCGTCCGGCGTCACGATCGGAGAGCACGATGAACCGGGCGCCGTGCTCGATGGCCTCTGAGATCTCACCGAAGATGACCTCGAGCCGGTCCGCAATTCCCTGACCGCCCTGCAGGTGGTCGTATAAGCCGCGGACGACGTGCGTGGCGTAGCCGGGCTGATCGCCTTCGGCGTTGATGTGCACGATCTTCGCGAGCTGATCGTTGTCGATCACCGGGAAGTCCACAGCGAGCTGGCGTGCATGCGTCGCCGAGACCGACAGCAGGTTGCGCTCTGGACCGATCGAATTGCCCAGGGAGGTGACGAGTTCTTCGCGAAGCGCGTCTAATGGCGGGTTGGTGACCTGAGCGAACAGTTGGTTGAAGTAATCGAACAGCAGGCGCGGACGCTCCGACAACACGGCGATCGGCGTATCGGTGCCCATCGAGCCGAGCGCCTCGCCGCCGGTCTTCGCCATCGGCGTCAGCAGGATCCGAGTCTCCTCGTGGGTGTACCCGAAGGTTTGCTGGCGGCGCGCGACCGAGGACGGTGTGTGCACGATGTGCTCGCGCTCAGGCAGGTCGTCGATGCGGACGATGCCGTCGTCCAGCCAGTCCTGGTACGGCTGCTGAGCGGCCAGGTTTGCCTTGATCTCGTCATCTTCGATGATCCGACCATGCTCGGTGTCGACCAGGAACATTCTGCCCGGCTGCAGGCGACCGGCGCGCACAACCGTTGACGGGTCGAGGTCGAGGACGCCGGACTCGGAGGCGAGGACGACGAGACCATCCTCGGTGACCGAGTAGCGGCCCGGACGC
The DNA here is from genome assembly GCF_004382795.1 of Cumulibacter soli. Classification (NCBI taxonomy): domain Bacteria; kingdom Bacillati; phylum Actinomycetota; class Actinomycetes; order Geodermatophilales; family Geodermatophilaceae; genus Cumulibacter; species Cumulibacter soli. The sequence continues at coordinate 637,219 of NZ_SMSG01000001.1, forward strand.
AGACCGTTGCGATCGAGTACGGCGCCAACCAGCGTGCCGTCGGTAAACGTGACACAGGCCGGTCCGTCCCACGGCTCCATCAGCATCGAGTGGAACTCGTAGAACGCGCGGCGCGCAGGATCCATCGTTTCGTGGTTTTCCCACGCCTCCGGGATCATCATCAGTACCGAATGCGGAAGCGAACGTCCGCCGAGGTGCAGCAACTCGAGGACCTCGTCGAAACTCGCCGAGTCCGAGGCGTCCTCCGAGCAGATCGGGAACAAGCGCTTCATATCGCCAGGGATAACGTCGGAGGTCAGCGCGGACTCGCGCGCGCGCATCCAATTGCGATTGCCCTTAACCGTGTTGATTTCACCGTTGTGCGCGATCATCCGGAACGGATGCGCCAGCGGCCACGAGGGGAAGGTGTTGGTGGAGAACCTGGAGTGCACCAGCGCCAGCTTCGTCGCCATCCGGGCGTCCGATAGGTCGCTGAAGAACGGCTCGAGCTGGCTGGTGGTGAGCATGCCCTTGTACACGATCGTGCGCGAGGACAGCGATGCGAAGTACGCGCCAGTCTCGTGCTCGGCACGCTTACGCAGACAGAAGGCGAGCCGGTCCAGGTTCACACCGGTCTGCTTGCCGTAGTTCGAGGAGACGAACAGCAGCGCGAAATGCGGCATGCAGTCGCGGGCGACCTGCCCGATGATGTCTGCGGCCACCGGAACGTCACGCCAGCCGAGCACCTTCAAGTGCTCCTCGGCCGCGATCTCTTCAATCTTCGCGATCGCTGTGGCGCGCTCGGTTTGGTCCTGCGGAAGGTAGGCCATACCGCCGGCGTACGAGTCGATCGCGGGTAGTTCGAAATCGACGACGCCGCGTAAGAACTCGTCGGGCATCTGCATCAAGATGCCGGCGCCGTCTCCAACCAACGGATCGGCGCCAGTGGCGCCGCGGTGGTCAAGGTTGCGCAATGCCGTCAGGGCGTGCTCGACTATGTCGTGCCCGGCGTGTCCGCGCATGGTTGCGACCATCGCGACACCACAGGCATCATGCTCATGGGCAGGGTTGTACAGCCCTTGAGCTACGGGGCGCGTGGAGAAACTGGCAAGCGACATGACAAGTCACCGTCCTGTTCTGCGATAGGAGTTATCGGAGTACAGCCTGGACGGCATCGGCCAGAGCGAAGACTAACTTTACCCGCTCGGCGCACCGGGTTTCAAACCAGTAGCGCGATCCCGGCAAAGATCACGCCGCCTATAACTCTTCCGCAACACAACCGTTTGATCGTTGCACCGACAACCAATCGGGTAGCTGCCGAACACGTCACACCCGCCGGTCATCGGTAGAACGCGCGGCGCCCGCCGGTCCTCGACGGAGAGGGACGACGAACGAGGCCCGAACGGGTGGAGACGGCGGGGACGGCCACGGGTCGTACGCCGCTCTGGGGCACGTGACCCACATGCCAGCGCCCACCATTGGCAGTCGCGTCCCACGCCATGCCCGCTCTGCGGCTACGTACATCTCGCCACCGCCGACAGATGTGGTCGGCGGTGGCGAGGAGATCAAGACCTACGCGCGCTCGAAGACGGCGGCCATACCCTGCCCCGAACCGACGCACATCGTCTCGAGGCCGTACTTGACATCGCGACGCTTCATCTCGTGCACCAGCGAGGTCATGATCCGTACGCCGGTCGCAGCGATGGGGTGCCCGAGCGAAATGCCGCCGCCGTTCACATTGAGCTTGTCTGCCTCGTTCCAACCCCAGCCCTTAGTAACCGCGAGGACCTGCGCAGCGAACGCCTCATTGAGCTCGACCAGGTCGATGTCGTCCCAGCTCAGACCGGTCTTTTCGAACAACTTCGCGACCGCCGGGACCGGTCCCCAACCCATTGTGCCGGGCTCACAACCGACGGCAGTCCAGCCGCGCAGGAACGCGATCGGCTCGAGGCCGAGTTCGTCCAACTTGTCCTCGGCGACGATCAGACAAGCCGCGGCGGCGTCGTTCTGCTGCGACGCATTGCCGGCGGTGACTACGCCGTCCTTGCGCAGCACGCGCAGCTTGCCGAGAGTCTCCATCGAAGTCCCGGGGCGCATACCCTCGTCCTTTGCGAACTGGATCGGATCACCCTTTCGCTGAGGCACCTCGACCGGCACAACCTCATCGTCGAACAGACCCTTGTCCCACGCATCGATCGCGCGCTGGTGGGAGCGCACGGAGTACTCGTCGGCTTCTTCGCGGGTGACGCCCTGCTGCGCGGCCAGGACATCGGCGGTTTCGATCATTCCGCTGATCTCGCCGTACCGCCACGTCGGCTGCGAACGTTCCCGACCGCGATCGAGACGGTCATGCAGCGTCATCCCGCCCGCGCGAGTGCCCCAGCGCGCGCCCGTGGTGTAGTGCTCGATGCGGCTCATCGACTCGGCGCCGCCGGCGATCACCACGTCCGCGGCGCCCGACTGGACCATCATCGATGCCGTAGCGATCGACATCAGCCCGCCCGCGCAACGGCGATCGAGCTGCATACCGGGCGTCTCGGTAGGCAGGCCCGCATGCATCGCGACCCAGCGACCCAGGCACGGCGTCTCTCCGTTCGGGTAGGACTGCGCGAAGACGACGTCCTCAATCAACTTCGGGTCGACGTCCGAACGCTTCATGACCTCCTTGACGACGGTCGCGGCCAGGTCTTCGACGGGTACGTCCTTCATCGAGCCACCGAAGGTGCCTACGGCGGTGCGGACGGGGTTCACTATGGCGGCTCTGCGCATGGGTATCTCCTTGTTCATTGCGTCTGCGATTGAGGGTACTTACCGACCGAACCGTCAGTTGGTGACGGCTTCTGCCACAGGAGTGGTGACGATCTCGCGCGGCTCCTTCGGAATGAACGCACCGAGGGTGTACGCCACGGCACAGGCGATGACCGCGAGCAGGAAGCACAACTGGAAGGGGTTGAGCGGGCCGTACGACGTCCCACCCACCACGAACGCCGAGGCCAGGATGCTGCCGTGTATGGCGGCCGCGAGCGAAGTACCCATCGACCGTGCGAGCGTGTTCACACTGTTCGCGGCGGCGGTTTGCGTTTGTGGCACGGCACTCATGATGAGGGTGGGGGCGGCGGCGTACGACAGGGCGACACCCGCCCCGACGAACATCGCGACGATGATCAGTTCCCACGCGGCGTTGACCATGAACACGCCGATCGCGAACCCGACACCGATCACCGCGATCCCCGACCTGAACGCAAACCGAGCTCCGCGTACCTTGATGAGCTTCGCCCCGGCTGGTGACAACACCATCATCAGGAAGCCCATCGGAGCGGCGCATAGGCCAGCCACGACCATCGAGGTCCCGAACCCGTAACCAGTGTCCTTCGGCGCCTGCAACAGTTCGGTGACCGCCATATTGCACGTATACATGGCGAACCCGACGAGGATTGATGCGAGATTGGTGTAGCGGACGGTCGGCTGCAGGGTGACCGGAATGTCGACCATAGGGTGCGGCGCGCGTCGTTCGACCTTCGAGAACATGAGGCCGAACAGCATCGCCACCACGAAGCACGCGTAGACGCGCCAGTTTCCCCAGCCCCAGTCAGCGGTTTTCGTCAACCCGAACAGCAGCGATATCAGCATTCCGGAGAACGTGATCGCACCGAGGATGTCGAACGATCCGCCGGAGCGCACGGCAGACTCGGGGATGAAGAGGACGACAGCGAGGCACGCGATCGCGCCGAACGCGGCGGAGCCCGCGAACAGCACGTGCCAGGACAGGTGCTGCGCGACGATAGCGGAGATCGGGAGTCCGATCGCGCCGCCGATGCCGAGGGTCGCGCTCATCAAGGCCACGGCCGAACCGAGCCGTTCTTTAGGCATGATGTCGCGCATCAGGCTGATTCCGAGCGATATCGAACCGAGCGACATTCCTTGCAGAGCGCGTCCGACGAGCATCGGAGCGAGGCTACTGGACAGCACACATACCAGCGATCCGATCACCATCATGGCCGTGGTGATCATCAGCATCCGGCGCTTGCCGATCATATCGCCAAGCCGTCCGGCAATCGGGGTGAACACCGCGCCAACCATCAGCGTCACCGTCAGCACCCACGTCGCACTCTCCCGGGATGCGCTCAAGATGCCCGGCAAATGCGGAAGTAGTGGTACGACGATCGTCTGCATGATCGAGACGGTCATACCGGTGAAGGCCAATATGGCGATCGCCAGCGAAGGGTTCGCGGCCGGTTCTTGTTCGTTCGTTGAGTTCATCGGATCCTGAGTCGCGGTGTCGTCGGGTTATCTGCCGACATTCGTTTCGTAGTGCTAACGATCGTACGCCTGCGCTTCAGCTAGGCGGAACCACCGGGTTCGCCGATGCCGGGTACGGTTCGATAGACGTCCCTAAGGAGGCCCGATATGCCCGTCGATCCCGAGGTCCAAACTGTGCTCGACGCCATCGACGCGGCCGGCAACCCACGGCTCTATATTCCGGGCGAAGAGGCGGCGGCTCGCAACTCCTATCGGGCCGCCGGGCTGGCCGCTCCCAACAGCCTGGAGGGTCTGGATGTCCGCAACATCGAGTTACCGCTCAGTGGCCGCACATTGCCGGCGCGCACCTACCAGTTAGGCGAGCCGAAGGCGACAGTGGTCTTTTTCCATGGCGGCGGCTGGGTGGTCGGCGACCTCGACACGCATGACCGGCTATGCGCGCGAATCGTGCGCGACACCGGCGCGATGGTCGTCTCGGTGGACTACCGACTCGCACCCGAGGATCCATTTCCCGCGCCGTACGAGGATTGCTGGGATGCGTTCGCCTATATCGAAGCGCGCCGAGGCGAGTTCGGTGGCCCCAAGATCGCTGTCGCCGGCGATTCAGCGGGCGGCAACCTCGCCGCGGCTGTCGCACACCAAGCGCGGGACGAAGGCGTCGCGCTGGATGCCGCGCTGCTGCTGTATCCCGCGCTGGACTGCGAGGGGCAGTATCTTTCCGCGCAACAGAACGCAAGCGGGTACCGATTGACGGCGGACGATATGAACGCCTTCATCGCAGCGTATGCCGACGGCGCCGACCGCACGGATCCACGGATGTCGCCGATGTACGGCCAACGCGAAGGGCTTTGCCCGACGGTTATCGGGGCCGCGGGCTATGACCCGCTACGGGACGAATCCACGGCGTACGCCGAGGTACTGGCAAAGTCGGGAGTGGACGTAACGCTGCGCCTCTACCCCACGCTGATCCACGGGTTCTTCGGCATGGCCGCGGTTTCGAAAGCGTGCGACCAGGCCGCCGCCGAACTCACCGCCGACCTCGCGCGCTACCTCTAACCTCCTCCCCGAGCTTTCATCTCAGATGTGAGTTCTTGTCTCCATACGGGACCAAAACCAACAACCGAGATGGGCTTGGTAGCCACAGCCGACCCGCACCCATTCAGTTCCCGCCAGCCGCGGCTCCAGGTGATTACCCAATTCATTGGGCTGACTCTCGAGCGATGCAGGGACAGGTTTGTATGCGTGCCGAATTCCCGCCAACCTCGCCACTGGGCGGAGCTTGCAGACGAATTCGGCGCGCGTGTCAGCGCAGCTCGCCGAAGCGCGGTTTAACCCAGGAGCGCCTCGGTCAGCTCGCGGGCATCAGTCGCAATCAGGTGCAGAACATCGAGCATTCGCGCAACAACACAAAGGACCTGCGTGGCCGACCTGGCGCTGGAAACCCGACGATGGATACGGTCTTCCAATTAGCGAATGCGCTGCAGGTCGACGTATCGTTTCTGATCTTCGGCAACGGCAACGGCGACATCGACGAGTAATCCCGATCGCCCGGCCATAAGCCGAGCGCGGCGCGCCATGGTCGCGGGCGCCTGTGACCACGACACCTCCGCTCCGCTCACACCTCGCCCCGGCCGATGACCGGGCGCGCGCTGCGGTCGGTGACCGGAGGGGTGACCACTGCGATAGATGAGCCGGAAGGCGCGAGCGGAGCAGAGGTGGTGCGACTACTCGGAGGCGGTGAAGACCTGGCGCATCTCACCTATGCCTTCGATGTGCGATTCGAGCACATCCCCCGCGCGCAGGAACTGCATCGGCTTGCGGCCTTGGCCGACGCCGGCAGGAGTGCCGGTAAAGATCAAATCGCCTGGGTACAACTCGACGATCTTCGACAGGTCCGCGATCGCCCGCGAAACGGGAAAGATCATATCCGCGGTCCGGCCGTCCTGCATCACCTCGCCGTTGACCTTCGAACCTAGCTTGATGTCGTCTTTGTTCGCGAACTCGTCGACGCTGACCACGACCGGGCCCATCGGGGCATAGTTGCGATACGACTTCGCGAGCGAGAACTGCCGGGTCCCGCGGCCTTGGTGACGACGCGCCGAAATGTCCTGTCCCATGGTCAATCCGGCAACGTGATCCCACGCTGCGGCCTCGGCGATATCGCGCCCACCCTTACCGATGACCGCAACGAGTTCGACCTCCCAGTCGATAAGGTCACCCTCGACCAGCGCTACTTCGGCGATCGGGCCGCAGAAGGACGACGACCATTTCGTGAAGACCTGGATCTCCTCGGGAATCGCCAAGCCCGTCTCCTCGGCGTGATCGCGGAAATTCAGCCCGAGCGCGAACGTCTGCTTCGGGAACGGCACGGGAGCCTGGAAATCTTCGGGTGCGAACTCGACAGCGTCTGCCGCATCGGCTCCTGTTGCCCACGCGGTGAACTCGTCCCAGCGGTCGTAGATCGCGCTCGGGTCAGCGCTGAACTTGCCCTCGCTCACCTGCTCGACGTCCACCCCGGTTGTCGCCGTCGTCATCAGCTGTAGTCGACCGCCCACGTTCGCAATCCGCATCTCGTCCCGTCCCGTTCATCCGTATTGAGTCGTGCCAGCACCCCGCATCGTCCTATCCCGCGGTCCAGTTTTGGGCGCGTGGTAGACAGATCAGGTGACTGGACGCACAGTCTAGAGACCACTACACGGGTTCAGTGACACCGCCAGCCGGACCAACTCGCGTCATGGTCAAGGTGAGCACTCGATGAGAACCACATGAAGGGGAGACGCACAGCGTGAAGTACGACGAGGTAGTGCACGGACGACGCAGCATCCGCGGCTACAAACCCATCCCGGTTCCACAGGACGTGATCCGCGAGGTCGTTGAGATGGCGATGCGCGCGCCATCCTCGATGAACACCCAACCGTGGCATCTGTATGTCATCACCGGCGAACCGCTGGATCGAATCCGCAAGGGCAATACCGAACGAAACCTGGCGGGCGTGCCGCACTCGCGGGAGTTCCGCACCCACGACAAGTACGAGGGTGAGCACCGCGATCGCCAGGTCGGTATCGCCAAGCAGTTGTTCGCCGCCATGGGGATCGCCCGAGAAGACAAAGACGGCCGACAGGACTGGGTCCTGCGTGGATTCCGTCAGTTCGACGCCCCGCTGTCGATCATCGTCACGTACGACCGCGAACTCGCCGGCAACGACATCGCGCCATTCGACTGTGGTGCGATCGCCAATGCGCTGGTCAACGCCGCCTGGTCGCGTGGTCTGGGGTGCGTCATCAACAGCCAGGGCATCATGCAGTCCCCAGTGGTACGCGAGCATGCCGGCATCGCTGACGACGAAGTCATTCAGATCTCCATCGCGATGGGCTACCCGGACGACGATTTCCCCGCTAACGCGGTCGTCTCCGAACGCAAATCTATCGACGACGCCGTCGTCTGGGTCGGATTCGACGACTAGCACCACATGACTGCTCATAACGCAGCCTGAGAGGCCGTTCATCGCGCTATACGAGATGAACGGCCTCCTGCTCTGCGTTTTGGGTGCGCTCGAGCGTCCACGTTGCCAAAGCCACGCAAGCACCCTTGATGAACACCGGCATAAATCGCGCCGCGGTTAAGATTTCAGGGTTCCCAACCGTTCCATGAGGGAGGCGACCCATGCACTTCGAGTTCAGCACGCTTCAGCACCCGATCGTTGGTGCACCGATGGCTGGAGCCTCCACTCCGGAACTCGCCGCGGCCATCAGCGAGGCCGGCGGGCTGGGCTTCATCGCCGCCGGCTACAAGTCCACCGACGCCATGCGCAGCGAAATCGAACGGACCCGTTCCCTCACCACCAAACCGTTTGGCATCAACCTCTTCACCCCGCAACGCCAGCGCTCGGCTGAGCTTGCCGACGATTTACAGCAATACGCCGAGGTGCTCGCCCCATTCGCCGCACGGGTCGGCGCCGAGGTCGGCGAACCGCGCTTCAACGACGATGAGTTCGAGCAGAAGATCGAGGCCCTGATCGCCGATCCAATCGCGATCGTCACCTTCACCTTCGGCGCGGTAGCAGCCGACAGCATCGCGCGGCTGCGTCGCGCCGGCTCAGCCGTCGGATTCACCGTGACCAATGCCAGCGAGGCGCGCAACGCCGAGCGCCTCGGCGCGGACTTCGTGATCGCGCAGGGCGCCAACGCCGGCGGGCACCGTGGGGTGTGGTCGGTCAGCGCCGAGCCCAACTCTAAGAACGCCGTCGACGTCGTACGACGGATCCGGCCGGTCACCGAACTGCCGATCGTCGGCGCCGGTGGCGTCGGCAGCGGGACGGACGTACGCGCGTTGTTGGAGGCCGGAGCTCAAGCCGTCGCTATCGGGACTCTGCTGGTCGCCGCAGACGAGAGCTCATCGCCGGAGGCGCACAAGGACGCGCTGACCGACGAACGTTACCCGGACGCCGCCGTGGCTCGGACATTCTCTGGGCGCTACGCTCGCGGTCTCGCGAATGAACTGATGCTGGCCGGCGAATCCGAGGCACCAGGCGCATATCCCGATGTGCATTACATGACCGCACCCATCCGCAAGGCCGCCGCACGGCGCGGCGATGCGTCACTACTCGCGTTGTGGGCCGGGTCCGGCCACCGCAACGCCGTCCGAAACCCCGCCGCGCAGATCTTCGCGAAACTCGTCGGCGAACTCGCCCAGACATGAACGTGACGGACCGAGGTTCTGACGACGTCCCTGATGAGGACGGCGTCACGCTTGGCCCAACAGCTGCAGCCCATCCGGACCGAGTCGCCGAACCCCAAGCCACCGACCCACGAGCCGCTGACCCTCGAGCCACTGGCCCCCGGGTCGCCCAGAGCCCCGCCGTGCAGGACGAATCTCCCAACAGCCCGGCGAGCGATGACGCCACCAGCGAGGGCATCGCAGCCCGGCGGCGTGACACCTGGACCCATGCTGTTCTCCCCAAGGTCAGTTCCGCCGATGACGGCAGGACCCGCTGGCACGATCCGGACCGCGGACCGGATCCCACCGCGACCGGACCCGTTACCCGCCGCTGGCGAAAAATCCTCGGGCGCACGATCTCCAAGGCTTGGGGCGACTCCCTGTTCGGGATGAGCGCGCAGGCAGCGTTCTGGTCGGCGCTGTCGACCGCACCGATGTTGCTGGCCTTGCTGGGTCTGTTAATCCCATTAGTCCGCGCGATCGACCCATCCTGGATACCGGCCGTCCGCGAGGAAATCTTCGCGCTCCTCAACAGCATCTTCACCGAGGAGGTCGCCGAGGGGCTTATCGGCAATGCGGTGGACACGATCCTTGACAGTCAGACGAGCGCGATCTCGATCGGACTTATATTGACGTTCTGGGCCGGCTCCTCGGCGATGGCGGCCTTCGTCGAATCCATCACGATCGCCTACAACCAGCACGAGGTGCGACATCCGGTCAAAGAGCGCATCTTCGCTCTCGGCCTGTACCTCGTCGCGCTCGTGTTCGGCATCGTCCTGCTACCGCTCTTGGCCATCGGACCCGACTATCTGGTCGGCTTCTTCCCTCAAGATGTCCAGGGCGACATTGACGTAGCGATCCAGGTGAGTTACTTCCCGGCCGTGGGCGTCCTGCTGATTCTGCTCCTCACGACCCTGTACAAGGTCGCGCCGAAACATCGGCATCCCTGGAAGCGCGGACTCGGCGGCGCCGTACTGGCCGCGATCGTGTTCATCGTCGCGTCGATAGGCCTACGCATCTACCTGCAGTACGTTTATTCGCACGGTCTGACCTACGGTGCGCTGGCGACGCCCATCGCCTACCTGCTGTTCTACTATTTCGCGGCGATCGCCATCATCATTGGCGCACAGTTCAACAATGCGCTGCTCGAGTACCACCCGCCGCGCAAGGTTTACGGCCGCACGTAGACCCAGGCCCCGGATCCCTCGCTCGGCATCGGGTTGCTTGATGTGCTCCGGGTTCACCGACGCTCCTGGCTCAGGATCGTCGGTGTCCACCGAGAAGATCGGCTATGGAACGGGCGGTTCGTTCAGCCCGGTAACCCCGGATGGTGCGTGTGGACCAAGCATGAACTGCTCGAACGCGCCAATGCCCACCTTGTCGCCCCAGGTGGCGCGCACGATCTGCTGTACGTGCAGATTAGGGATGTCGAGGTTGTCGAGCTGCTCAACGGCGTGCACCTCCCCATCTACGACGAGTTCGTCGCGCCACGCTCCGTGTTTGAAACGTGGGTGGCCATAGCCGGCGCCGCGCATCCGGAAGGTGAACAGCGGCTCGAGTTCGATGGCCTCCGCTGTTCCCGTTTCGGGGTGCGAGAAGCGAAGCGAGGCGTGCTGTGATCGCCGCAGCCCGGGGGCCCAGTCGATTTCGTGTCGCATGTCGCCGATGTGCCGGGCACCCGTCTCGGGACCGGTCACCGGATCATCCGCACCGATGACCGGCAGGATAGCCGCGGTCTTCGCCCACGGCTTGCCGTCGGCATCCTCATGCAGCATGTAGTGCAGGCAGACGTCGTCAAAGTTCAGCGGTGCCCAGAGGAAGAACAGTTGATGATCCGTCGGCTCGGGTGCCCGCGGAGCCGGTTCACCTACGGCTCGAATACCCCACGAGCGATCTTTGACGCCCCGTACGGTGTCGGCGGAGACCGCGATCTCACGGCCGTTGACCTCGATGGTGCCCTGCCACGACCCGAGCGATGTAGCACGGGTGACGTCCATCGCGAGCCGTACGCCGTTGTAGCGCGTGTGACGGGGTTCTTCACACGCAGCGGTGCGCGCGGTGAAGGTGAGGTCGGCTTTCAGAGATTGCTCCGGCGCATCAACAACGATGCGGTTGCGACGCAGCGGTTCAAGTATCTCGACGCGGATCGGTCCGACCTCGGTGCGACTGCGGTCCAGGGGCGCACGACCGGACGCGTACACGCTGCGCTGCTCACCATCGACCACGGTCGAGAACGCCGCATCGATGACACCGCGATTGGGGTAGAGACCCATCGCTACGGCGAAGAACATCTCCTCGTTGTAGCCGTTGAACCAGAACCGGTCGTAGAAGTCTGGATGTCCATCGCCGACCTGCGCCAGCGGCAATGCAGTCTGATGTAACGGGAAGTCGTCGTACGGCGTGAGCACGTGTCAAGCACCTTCTCTTCGTCGTCTGGGTGAACGTTCGTTACATCATGGCCGACACGCCACCAACGCGCTCACCCGGCACGCGCAGGAGTCGGCCTAGCCTCCGGCCAGTTCGACGGAACCTAGTTCGCGCGCGTGAGCTGCGTGCCGCTCGATCATCAGGGTGAACAGTGCGTCACCGCGCTCAGTCCGAATCGCCCGGATCGTCGCTGTCACCGCGACCACGAGGCCACTCAACGCTCCGAGCGCGTAGTCCTGACGCAACTGCGATTCGGTGTATCCGGTTACCCCGTAGCGATCTCGCAGGTAACCGAGGTACTCACCCAACAACTCGTCTTCGCTGCGTTGACGTTGATCGGCATCGGTTGCGCCGCCGATCAGATAGGCGATGTCATTGGGACCAGCACCCAACCCCAATGTCTGCCAGTCCACCACGATCATCGGCCGATCTGGGTTCTCCGGCGACAGCAGCAGATTGTCGGGACGGAAGTCGCCATGGGTGACCGTTGCCGGAGCCTCTGGCGTGCGGTGCACCCAGTCACCGATGACGGTGCCAAACCGTTCAACAGTGTCGATCGCGTCCGCACTGAGCCCATCGCCGAGCCGCGCGAATACCTCGGGGAGGTAGTCGCGGTAACTCTTGGCGGTGAAGTCAGCACCGTCCGGATTCCGGCCGGCGTAGAACGGGATCTTCGCCAGCTCCGGATCTCCCCATCGCGGGCCGTGGAATGCGGCAGCCTGCTCGATCGCGCGATGGATGTCGTCCATCGCGATGCCTTTGAGCTGGTCGCCGGCGCGGTATGCCGCGAGGTCCTCCATCAAGATGACGAAATTCAGCGATTCGCGATCGCTCGAGGCGTGAAAACAGGTCGGCCGTGCGACCTCGACGTACGGCGCGACGTCGTTGTAGAACGCGATCTCCGCGTCGTACATCCCGGTGTCGAACAACACCGCGGTGAGCTCCGGCTGCATACCCGGAATCTTGGCCACCACCGACGTCGGTTCACCGTTCGGCCGAGCCCATTCCAGCGTGAACCGCGCGCTACGGCCAAGTTGGCCGGTACCAATGAACTCCTCGAATCGGACCTCATCTAACTGCGCGTCGGCCGCGGCGACACCCGCCTGCACGAGCACGTCGCGCATCCAGGAGGGGTCCACTTCAGGTGTCTGTAGCGATACTCCCGGAGGGGGCATCGAGATCGTCATGTCGTCTCCCGCCAAGCTGACATCCGTATCAACTTATGTGACGGCCGACCATACGTAGCTCAGGTCACACCTGTCAACGTGTCGAGCAGCCGCTACTCAGCCAAATCCACCATTACACGCCGAGGTAGGCCTGGATAACGCGATCATCAGACAGCACCGCCTGCGGCTCGCCCTCGATGGTGAGTCTGCCGCCCTCCAGCACGACGACCCTGGTCGCACATCGGGACGGCACCAGCAGGTTTTGCTCCACGAGCAAAATCGTGGTCGTCGCCCCGATCCGAACGATCGTGTCCGCTACCTGCTCGATAACGATGGGGGCGAGTCCCTGCGACGGCTCATCGAGCATGAGCACCTGCGGCTCGGTCAGCAAAGCGCGTCCGATCGCCAGCATCTGTCGCTCTCCTCCGGAGAGGGTGCCAGCCATCTGGTTGCTGCGCTCCCCGAGCCGCGGAAACAGCTCGATGACCGAGTCCAGACGCTCCGCGAGCGTGCCCGAGCCACGGTTTACCGATCGTGCTCCGAGTTCAAGGTTCTCGCGGACCGACATCGACGGGAACGACTGCTGCCCTTCGGGCACCAGCGCCAGCCCCTTATGAACCCGCTCGTGGGCCGACAGACGCGTGATGTCGCGCCCGTCAAGTTCAACCTTTCCAGCCGATGGCCGAATCAGTCCGGCGAGCGTGCGCAGCAGCGTCGACTTACCGACGCCGTTCGCGCCCAGTACCGATACGACTTCGCCGGTGTCGACCTGCAGGTCGATTCCGTGTACGACCTCACGTTCGCCGTAGCCGGCGACCAGGCCCTCAACTCGTAGGCTCATGACTGCTCCCCAGGTAGGCTGCGCGAACGCGTTCGTTCGACTGGATCTCGGCGGGGCTTCCCTCAGCGATCAAACGTCCGCCTTCGAGCGCCACCACATGGTTGACGGTGCTCATCAGAAAGCGCATGTTGTGATCGACGAGCAGCACACTCGTGCCGTCGGCACTGATGTGCCTAATAAGTTGTCCGAGTTCGTCCAGGTCCGTTCCGGTCATCCCGGCCCCGGGCTCATCCAACAGCAAGACCGACGGCCCGGTGGACAATGCGATCGCCACGCCGAGGCGTCGCAACTGACCAAACGATAGGTTCCCCGCCTGTTCCTGAGCGAGGTGCGCCAAGCTCACCTTCTCCAGTACTTCGTGCGGATCGACCGCCCGCTTGGAATTGAGCCCGCCGGTCGCGACGTTCTCGATCACCGAGAACTCTCGAAACACCGTGGATCCCTGAAATGTTCGTGCAACGCCCAGTCGTGCTGCCCGGCTCAGGGTCCAACGATGAGCGCGGTCGTTGAACAGCACCCGGCCAGCAGTCGGCTGAATCATGCCACTGAGGACATTCACGATCGTTGTCTTGCCGGCCCCGTTGGGACCGATGAGACCGAGAATCTTCCCAGGCTCAACACTGATATCGACATCTTGAACAGCAGTCAGCCCACCGAACTGCACGGTGATCCCATCGGCGTGTAACCGTCCGCCCTCAGCCACCATCGGCAACCACCCCTGACGTCGTCGATCGCCGGCGGCTGGTCAGCCAGGTGCCGGCCGATTTGGCAAGTCCTACGATTCCGCCCGGCATAACAAGCATGACCACTAGCAGCAGCGCGCCGTACGCGAGCGCCGAGAGATCCTGTAGGTCTCTGAATATTTCTGGCATCCCGGTCACGATGACCGCACCGATGATCGGTCCGAGAACCGTACCGCTGCCACCGATCACCACCATCGCGAGCGGCCCGAACGATGCTGTCGCGAAGGTGAAGTTCTCCGGCAGGATGTACCCCATCCAGTGTCCGAAAATGACGCCCACCATCGCTACGAGCGCCGAGGCTACGACGAACGCCAGCCGCTTCTCCCGCGCTACCGAGATTCCCACGCTTGCGGCAAGTACCTCGTCCTCACGAATCGCGACCCAACTCGCACCGGTCTTCCTGCGTCGAGTCACGGACACCGCGACACACAGAGCCGCGAGCAGAATCGCTGCGAGAGCGAGGTACTCGGTGGGATCCTCGATACTGAACGGCTCAAGCATGAACGGCTTCGCCGCGCCGCCTAGTTCGATCGGCCCGGACGTCGACAAACCCGCGGTGCCACCGGTCACCGGAGTCCATACTCCCGCCACTTCGTACGCCACGAGAGCGAGGCCAGTGGTCAGCAACGCGAAATACAGGCCCTTCGCGCGGAAGATCACCGCACCCAGCAACCAGGTCAGGATCGCTGCAGCCGCACCCGCAACGAACAGCGACAGCCAACCGCTCCATCCCCACCTACCAGTACCCAGAACGCCTATATATGCCCCGACGGTGAAGAATGCGCCCTGCCCAAGAGCAAGCTGCCCAGCGAGCCCGAAGACGATGTTGAGCGTCGAAGCAACCAGCGCCCAAATCAACACCGCGGTGATCACATACTGCCCGTGGCTGTTGGCGGTACTCCCGATGAGGATCACGAGCGCGGTCGCGACGGCTGCGAACGCCAGTCGCCATCTCAGCCGGAACCCGAAATCGTCGCGCAGCCATGGCAGCCTAGGCCGCTCGATTCCCTTTTCTTCGGTGACATCCACCGAGTTCATCGTCGTCGTCATAACGTCACCTTCTGAGTGGAACGCTGTCGCACGGCACCTTCTGGCCTCAGCGTGAGGAACAGAACGAGTAGCGCGAAGACGACCGCGCCCTGGGCTGCGTGCGATACGTAACTGCCAGCGAGGACCTCAATCACCGCTAGCGCGAATCCGGCGATGACGACGGCGAGCATTCTGCCACCGCCGCCGATCATCACCACGATCATGAAACCGACCAGCGTTGGATGAAATCCCATCCGCGACTCCACCGCCACGCTCGGCGCGAGCAGCGCACCTGCGATTCCGGCGAGTCCCGCGCCGAACGCGAAGGTCAACGTGCCCAGGCGTTTCACGCTGATCCCCGTGAGTTCTGCAACCTCGCGGTTCTGGGCGAGGGCGCGCACCTGCTTGCCGTATCGGGTCCCGTAGACGATCCAGCCGACAATCGCAGATACGACCAGCACGATCAGGATGATGACGAGTCGGTAGTTAGTGATTCGCACCGGGCCGATCTCGATCATCCCGCTGATTGGAGCTGGAACGGCCAGTACGTCCTTCCCCCAGATCATCACCAGGATCTCCTGGATCACGATGGAAAGCGCCAGCGAGCCCACCAGCACCGTTACCAGGGTTCGGCGGCCCAGTCGACGAAATACGCCAATCTCCAATAGCGCGCCAACAGCGGCGACACCGAGTGCACTCAGCACGATCGACAGGAAGAAATCCATCTCCAAACCGACTACCAGCGTGTACTGAAAGAACGCGCCGAGTGCGTACATCTCACCGTGCGCGAAGTTCGGGATATGGAGCGCACTGAACACGAGAAAAAGTCCGAGTGCGACGAGTACATACGCTCCGCCCAAAACCAGCCCGTTTACGACCTGCTGCAGGAACAGCGACATCCGTTCACCTCGTCTCGCCAGCTCGGACTACGAAACACTGACTAGTCATCGGTAGGTACCCACCCCGTACCCATTTCCCAGACGGCGGTGTATGCCGGAACCTTGACTTTTCGGTCCTGGAACACCAGCCCACCGTCCTGCGGGGTGAACTGGTTGAGCGTCGTCGCGTTGAGATCCTCGGCGTTGATGCCCGACAGCGCATCCGACAACGACTCCTTGTCGAGGCCCTCCGTCGCTTCAAGCGCAGCCACAACGGTCATCATTGCGTCGTACGAGAAGGCGCTGTAGCCGCCGGCCATGTCGCCGAGCTCGTCTTGCAGTTCGATTGCGGTCTCGTTGCCCTGCGTGACAAATGGCCCGAGGTCGTACGCCGGCGCCACCCGCAGGACGTCGTTGAGCTGGTCCTCGCCGCCCATGATGTCCAACTGCTGATCGTTGGTCAGGGTCGCGCTCCACAGCAGCGTCGTGTCTCCGCCAATATCGCGCATCTGCTTGTTCAGCAGTGCCGCCTCAGTCGGATTCTGTCGCAACATGTAGAGATCCGCGTCCGCGTCGATAACTTCAGCTATCTGCGAGTTGAAGTCGGTATCACCAAGTTTCGCGCTCTGATCGGCGACGAGTTCGCGGCCGGAATCCTCGATGATCTGCACCAGCGGGTCATGCGATGCCATCAACGCGGTGTGGGTCTGATCCGTGATCATCGCGATCTTCTCGAACTCCGGATGCGCCTCGAGGAACACCTTCGTCTGTTCCAACATCTCCGGCTGCCCACCAGCAGTCTGGAAAACATTCGGGTTCGCCGTCGCGCCATCCACGGTCGCCGAATAGATTATCCACACGGCATCTGATTTGCCCATTTGCGGTTGTACCGCGCTGGTAGAGCCCGAGTTGAACGGGCCAAGAATGATCGAGTTTCCGTCATCCAGCGCCTGCCGCGTCACCGATACCGCGCCCTCGGCCTTGCCTTCGTCGTTGTAGACGTTGAGTTCGAGTTCACGCTTCTTGCCGTCTACTTCAACGCCACCGTCCTCGTTGATCTGGTCCACGACGTACTGGAACGTAGCGACGTTCGTCTCGCCGTACACCGCCGAGGGGCCGGTCATTGGTCCAATCGCGGCGATCTGAATCGGCCCGTCCCCGTCATCGCCGTCTCCGGAACAACCCGCGAGCGCGAGTGTCGCCACAGCCATTACCGCCATGAATCGCCGACGGCCACCAACTTTGAACATGTCTGTCCCCCAGAGTTTCTGGATTTTCGGGCTACGGAGGGAATCCCCGGCCCTGGGTTGCGATGACTATAGGACGCACCTTACAGTCGAGTAAAGGCACGGAATCAACTTTCTTTGACGATCCATTCACCGATCCGAGCCAGGCTGGTGGTGCTCGCACCGCTGGCCATCTTGGCGATCACGGATGGCCCTCCGAATCGTCAGACGCCACATATTCAACAGAAGTGAGGTTCCTATGACTGGGCTTCCCGCGTTCGAGAATCGAACGCTGAGCTTCGCCTTCGAGCGGGTGTTACACGAACGGCCCGAAGCGATTGCGTTCATCAATGGCGACCAGCAGCTCACGTTCGAACAGACGCACCAAAAGAGTCAGCAGGTCATCGGCGGGCTATCGAGCCTGGGCGTCGATCGTGGGCTACCGGTCGCGCTGCTGATGAACAATTCGATCGATATGCAGCACGCTCTGGCCGGAATCTGCCTCGGCGGCGGCATCCAGGTGCCGGTAAACACAGCGCACCGCGGCCAGTTCCTGACCCACGTGCTCAACGATTCCAGCGCAGACACACTCTTCGTCGAAGACGAGTATCTCGACCGCGTTGAGTTCGTCGCGGACGATCTTCCGCACTTACGCACACTGATCGTCCGCGGCGATATCCGAGCTGCCGACTCTCTCGCGGGACGTTTCCGCGTCGTCGGCTACGAGGAAATCCAGCAGTCCGATCCGACGGCGCCAGCAGCAAATCGCGCCGACGAACTGATGGCGTACATGTACACCTCCGGCACTACCGGTCCGTCGAAGGGCGTGGAAATCTGCCATGTGCACGCGTACACCTACGCCTCACGTGAGGACGCAGCCTGGCAGCCGACTCCGGACGATCGAGTGCTGGTCACCCTGCCCATGTTTCACTTGGCGGGCCAATGGGTGGGCTGCTACGGATCGATCATTCACCAGCATTCGTGCGTGATCGAACCAGGTTTTTCCGCGAGTCGCTTCTGGCCAACCGTCCGCGAGCACGGCATCACGTACACGACGCTGCTCGGAGCGATGGCCGAAATCCTGCAACAACAGCGACCGAGGTCCGACGACGCCGATAACCCGCTGACGTACGCGACCATGCATCCACTCGCCACCGATGTTCTTGGATTCGCCAAGCGGTTCGGCATCGAGATCGGAACGGGCTACGGGATGAGCGAGATCGGCGGCGTGATGTCCAATACCTGGGCCACGCTGGTTCCGGGGGAAGCCGGACTCGCCCGCGACGGCTATGACCTGAAGGTCATGCGCGAGGATCACACCGAGGCAGATGTCAACGAGGTCGGCGAACTATGGGTCCGGCCCGAGGACCCGCGAATGGTGCTCCGTGGCTACCACGGCTTGCCTGAGAAGACCGCCGAAACCGTGATCGACGGATGGGTGCATACCGGAGACGCGTTCAAGGTCGATGCCGATGGCCACTACTTCTTCATCGATCGTATGAAGGATGCACTCCGTCGCCGCGGCGAGAACATCTCGAGTTTTGAAGTGGAGAAGGCGATCAATGAGCATCCCGACGTGTATGAGAGTGCGGTCGTAGCGGTGCCGTCGGAGCTTTCTGAGGACGACATCAAGGCCGTCATCATCCCGCGCGAGGGCACACAGATTGACTTCCTCGAACTCACGGAGTTCCTCGCGGTACGCATGCCATATTTCATGGTCCCTCGGTACTTCGAGGTAGCCACAGACCTACCCCGCACACCTACCCAGAAGGTTCAGAAGCACGTGCTCCGAGGCGCCGGGACATCCGGTGACGTATGGGATCGGGAGGCTGCGGGTGTACGAGTCACTAAGGACGGACGAATTGCCTAAGTTACTAATTGCCAACCGCGGCGAGATTGCTATTCGGATCATCGACGCTGCGCAAGGTCTCGGCTACCAGACCGTGGCCATCGCGCCGGAGGATGATCAGTCTTCGCCACACGTCGCCCGCGCGGACGAGAGCGTGTTGTTGCCGGGCGCGGGACCGGCGGCATACCTGGACGTCGAGGCAGTGTGCGCCGCCGCGCGCACCAGCGGCGCGGACGCCGTACACCCCGGGTACGGCTTCTTGTCCGAGAACGCCGAATTTGCCCAGCGCCTCGCCACCGACGGTGTCACGTTCGTCGGGCCGTCCGTAGCAGCATTGACGGCGTTCGGCGATAAGGCGAAGGCGCGGGAGCTGGCGGTGCAGTGCAATGTGCCCCTGCTGCCTGCGACCGACGGACCCGTCAGCGCAGCGGAAGCTGCGCAATTCCTCTCCGGGCTCGGCGACGGGGCCGCGGTCATGCTCAAGGCTGTCTCGGGCGGTGGCGGACGCGGTATGGCACCGGTCTTCGATACCGCTGAGGTTCCGGCCGCGTTTGAGCGATGCTCGGGCGAGGCGGCGGCGTCCTTCGGTCATGGCGCGGTGTACGCCGAGCAGTTGCTCGCCGGCGCCCGGCACATCGAGATCCAAGTGCTCGGTGACGCCACCGGCGCCGCATGCGCCGTCGGCACCCGTGACTGTTCCATCCAGCGGCGCCGCCAGAAAGTCATCGAGATTGCGCCCGCGATATGGACCGACGATGATCTATTGGCCAAGATGCGCTCGGATGCCTGTCGCCTCGTCGCCGCAGTCCCGTACGCGGGTCTTGCCACCGTCGAGTTCCTCGTTAGTGGCGAGCGCTACTACTTCCTTGAGGTGAATCCTCGCCTACAGGTCGAACACACGGTGACCGAGGCGGTCACCGGCGTCGACCTGGTCGATGCCAGTTTGCGGATCGCCTCTGGGGACACGCTGACTAAGCTCGGCCTGCGCACCGCACCAGCCGAGACTGGTGTTGCGGTTCAGGCGCGGGTGAACGCCGAGACGCTCAGTGCCGACGGCACGCTAGTGCCCAGCGGGGGCGTGCTGAAGCAGTTTGGTCCGCCGACGGGCCCGCACGTGCGCGTGGATACGTATGCGCGGGTGGGCGCCGCGGTCAACCCTCGCTACGACACGTTGCTGGCCAAGGTGATCGTGACGGGCACCGACTTCGCTGTGGCCACCACGCGGCTCCGTCGCGCATTGGATGACCTCGTGGTAGATGGCCCCCGCACTAATCGGCAGCTGCTGCGCGCGATCACGGCCACAGATGACTTCCGCGACGGAGCCATGCACACCGCATATCTCGACGGGAACCTCGCCGAACTGCACGTCGAAGACGACGGGCCCGCCCCGACTGCGCCACCGGACGCGGCCGCCACCAGCGATCTGGGCGCGCCTGACGTACCGGACGACGCGTTCAGCGTTCCCCTCCAACTGAGCGGGACCGTCGTGTCGGTCTCCATCAACGAGGGCGACGTCGTCCACCCCGGTCAAGAACTACTCATCGTGGAAGCGATGAAGATGCAGCATGCCGTCATCGCCAAGGACGGCGGGCTGGTACACCGAATCAGCGCGGCTCCGGGGGAATTCCTGGAAGAAGGCAGTATCGTCGCGTGGCTGCGACCGGCCGAACTCGGTGAAACGAGCAGCCAGGTAGCCAAAGAACAGGACCTGGACGAGATCCGCGCCGACCTCGCCGAATCCATCGAGTTGCATCGCTACGGACTTGACGAGGCCCGAAGCGACGCCGTCGCACGTCGGCACGCGAAGGGACGACGTACTGCCCGGGAGAACATTGACGCACTCGTCGATGCCGGCACGTTCGTGGAGTACGGAGCGCTGGCGATCGCCGCGCAACGCGCCCGCCGCGATGAACAGGATCTGCGCGAGAACACCACGGGCGATGGCATCGTGCTCGGCACCGCTCAGGTCAACGGCACGCCCATCGCAGTGTTTGCCTACGACTACACCGTGCTCGCGGGCACCCAGGGCTATGCAAACCATCGCAAGATGGACCGCCTATTCCGGGTCGCGGAGAAGCTGCAACTGCCGATGGTGGTGTTCGCCGAAGGCGGCGGCGGCCGGCCCGGTGATACCGATAAACCCGCTGGCCCCGGGCTGATCAGCGACACGTTCCTACTTATCTCTGCGATGGCGGGCCGCGTGCCCATCGTCGGGGTCGTCGCCGGCTACAGCTTCGCGGGCAATGCCGCGCTCCTCGGCGCTTGCGATGTCATCATCGCCACCAAGGACAGCAGCATCGGTATGGGCGGGCCGGCGATGATCGAGGGCGGCGGGCTCGGGGTGCATCATCCTGCCGACGTCGGGCCAATGGACGTTCTCTACCCCAACGGTGTCGTCGACATCCTCGCTGAAGATGAACATGAGGCCGTCGAACGTTGCAAGTCGGTCCTCGGATTGCTCGCCAACCAGTCCAGCGAGGTCACGGGCGTCCCCGACCAGCGCTCACTGCGGCACATGGTTCCCGAGAACCGCCTACGCGCGTATGACATCCGCCCAATCATCGACACCCTCACCGATGAGGGAAGCCAGGTCGAACTGCGCGCAGGCTTCGGCCACGGCATTATCACCAGCATCGCTCGGATCGGTGGACAGGCCGTCGGCATCATGGCAAACAATCCGCTGCATCTAGGCGGGGCCATCGACGCGCCGGGCTCCGACAAAGCCGAGCGGTTCCTCACGATGTGCCAGGCGCGCGGGCTGCCGCTCATCAGCCTGTGCGATACGCCAGGGTTCATGGTCGGACCCGAATCCGAACGGGACGCCGCCGTACGCCGATTCGGCTCGATGTTCGTTGCCGGGGCGCGGCTGAGCACGCCACTGATCATGGTCGTGACTCGTAAGGGATACGGCCTCGGCGCGATGGCGATGGGCGGCGGTAACCTGCACAACCCGTTGCTGAACGTTTCGTGGCCCACCGGAGAGTTCGGTGGGATGGGCCTCGAGGGCGCTGTCCGGCTCGGTTACCGCAAGGAACTCGAGGCGATCGACGACCCGCAGGCCCGCCAGCAACGCTACGAGGAACTGCTACAAGCCATGTACGATGCGGGAAAGGCCGTACGAATGGCGGCGGCGTACGAAATTGACGACGTCATCGACCCGGCCGACACGCGCTCACTGATCCTGCAGACGCTGAAGGTGGCCAGCCATTGTTAGACCGGCGTCAGTCGATAGCCGAGGCGGCGAGCCATGTGTTCGCCGACCTCGGCTACGCCCAGGCGAGCATCACTGCGATCGCCAAGGCATCGGGGGTCACGCGGCCCACGGTCTACACGTATTTTGAATCCAAGTATGAGATCCTGCGGACCGTCGCCGAGCAGATGCGCGATGAACTTCTGCAGGCCCAGGAGAACGTCACCGATGATCCTGAGGAGATCCTGCGGACGACGACCCATGCCAATCTCACTCAGTGGTCGCGCAATTTCGGCGTTCTCACGGTGATCCAGCACGAGGCCCTGCACGATCCGGCCTTCGTGCGTCTGCTCGACAACATCAACTCCCGCGCCACCCGGCGGCATCGTCGGTTCATCGAGAAGTTGACCGCTGACGGTCGCGCAGAACCCATGTTGGCGCCACAGGAGATCGTGCAATTGCATCTCGGCGCCACGCAACGGATGGCAATGCTGGTGTGGCGTGACCCCAAGAAACTCGATGTACATGCCGACGCGCTTTACCGCTCGTTGAAGGTCCTCATCAATCTGAAGTAACAGCGCCACAGCGGGGTTGTCAGTGGAAGCGCGCAAACAATCGCGCTCCCCGCAGGCAACCCCGCTCTAGGCCAGCTGGGGTGGGCGGTCGACGACCCAAGAGATCTACGAGCGCAACGCCGCGAGGGTCATATGCACCAATACCGGCTTGACGGCTACCGGATCTCCGTGGCGGACGCTATGCGGGGTGGAGTTCAGCAATCCGATAGCGGCCTGTGCCTTCAATCGCGCGACGGACCGATCGGGCGTGCGTGCAGCCGCCTCGTCCAGCAACACCAGTTGGTCGACCCAAAGTTCCACGTAATCGCGCTGCGCACGGCGTACCGGGCCCGCGAATTCCTCCGGAAGAGTGGCGAGGTCGCGATTGTGCACCCGGATCCGGTCCGTTTCCTCGAGCGCGAAGTCGGCGTGGAAATCAACCAGCGCCTCCAGCGCCACGCCCGGCGATGCGGACGCTGCAACGCGAACGCGTCCGCCGTCGAGTAACCGCACGGACACGTCCTCGAGTACGGCGGTCAGGATCGCGACCTTGTTGGAAAAGTGCCGATAAAGCGCCGGCCCGCTGATCCCGACCTCGGATGCGATCTCCTCCAGCGACACGCCTCGGAAGCCCTTTCGAGCGAACAGCCGTGCCGCCTGACGCAGCAATAAATCGGTGCGTTCGGCCTTCTGACGTGAGCGAGGACCAGAAAGGTCGGTGGCGTTGGATATGGACACGCCACCAACAGTACGTTAGATTTTTGGGTTAGTGAATATTAACTAACCCAACTGACGGGAGTCGGCATGCGCTCCAGACTGTCGAGCAAACTCGATGCGAGCAGTGCGCAGTTCCAGGCCAACACCGCACACCAGCGCGACCTCAGTGCGCGACTACGCGCAACGATCGCCGCCGCGGACGGTGGACCTCAGTCCAGTAAAGACCGACATGTCTCCCGCGGCAAACTGCTCCCCCGCGACCGCGTCAACCACCTACTCGATCCCGGCTCACCGCTGTTGGAACTTTCGCCGCTTGCGGCCCACGGCATGTACGACGGTGACGCCCCCGGCGCTGGCATCATCACCGGAGTCGGTCGCGTCGAAGGGCGCGAGTGTGTGATCGTCGCCAACGACGCCACAGTCAAGGGCGGCACGTACTACCCCGTCACCGTCAAGAAACACCTGCGAGCACAAGAGGTCGCACTCGAGAACAAACTCCCCTGTATTTATCTTGTCGACTCCGGCGGCGCGTTCCTACCTAAGCAAGACGAGGTGTTCCCCGATCGCGAGCACTTCGGCCGGATCTTCTACAACCAGGCGACGATGTCGGCTGAAGGCATCCCACAACTCGCAGCCGTCATGGGGTCGTGCACTGCCGGTGGCGCGTACGTGCCGGCGATGGCCGACGAGGCCGTAATCGTGCGCAACCAAGGAACCATCTTCCTCGGCGGTCCCCCGCTGGTGAAGGCTGCGACCGGCGAAATCGTCAGCGCCGAGGACCTCGGCGGCGGCGACCTGCACTCCAAACGCTCCGGGGTCACCGATCACCTGGCCAACAACGATGAGCACGCACTGCAGATCCTCCGCTCGATCGTGTCCAATCTCGGATCGCGCTCCGCACGGCAGTGGGATCTTGCCGAACCTGAATCCCCGGCCGTCGACCCGACCACGTTGTACGGCGTAATACCGAACGATTCGCGCACGCCGTACGACGTCCGCGAGATTATTGCCCGCCTCGTGGACGGCTCCTACTTCGACGAGTTCAAGAAGGACTACGGCACGACCCTGGTCACCGGAACCGCACACATCCACGGCCATCCCGTCGGCATCATCGGCAATAACGGAATCTTGTTCAGCGAGTCCGCGCTCAAAGCCGCACACTTCATTCAGTTGTGTGATCGACGCCGGATTCCGCTGCTATTCCTGCAGAACATCACCGGATTCATGGTCGGGCGCGAGTACGAGGCCGGCGGCATCGCCAAGAACGGCGCGAAGATGGTCAACGCCGTGGCCACAGCGCGAGTCCCGAAACTCACCCTCATCGTCGGTGGCTCATTCGGCGCCGGAAACTACGGAATGTGCGGGCGGGCGTACTCCCCGCGGTTCTTATGGATGTGGCCAGGCGCCCAGATCTCCGTGATGGGCGGTGAACAGGCCGCGTCAGTGCTGTCGACCGTACGCCGAGACGGTATCGAGGCCAAGGGCGGCGAATGGTCCACGGACGACGAAGAGGCATTCAAGGCGCCGATCCGTCAGCAGTACGACGATCAGGGCAGCGCGTACTACTCGACCGCGCGCCTGTGGGACGACGGAATCATCGACCCACTCGACACTCGGATGACGCTCGGTCTCGCTCTCGGCGCGATCTCCCGCAGCCCGTTACCTGACCCCTCCTACGGCATCTTCCGGATGTAACGGAAAGCGAGACGATATGTTCAGCAAGGTTCTGATCGCCAACCGTGGCGAGATCGCCAGCCGCATCATCCGAACATTGCGCGATATGGGGATCGGCAGTGTTGCGGTGTATTCCGACGCCGACGCCGATGCCAAGCATGTCGGCGATGCCGACGAGTCCGTCCATCTCGGGCCCACGAATGCCCGCGAGTCCTACCTCGCCATCGACAAGGTAATCCAGGCCGCGAAGGACACCGGCGCCGACGCGATCCACCCCGGTTATGGATTCCTCGCCGAGAACGCTGACTTCGCCCAGGCGTGCATCGACGCGGGCATTACCTTCATCGGTCCCTCTCCCGCCGCAATCGAAACGATGGGCGACAAGGTCTCCGCCAAGAAGACCGTCGCGGCTGCCGGCGTTCCGGTCGTCCCCGGCCGAAGTGAGCCGGACATGAGCGACGACGACCTCTACGCGGCAGCGCTCGAGGTCGGATTTCCGGTGCTCATCAAGCCATCCGCCGGCGGCGGCGGTAAAGGTATGTACCTGGTCGAAGCCGAATCCGACCTGCGAGCCTCCATCGAGTCGGCCCGTCGCGAAGCAAAGAACTCGTTCGGCAATGACACGCTTTTCCTTGAGCGATACGTCAAGAACCCGCGTCACATCGAGGTCCAGGTGCTCGCCGATTCACACGGCGCCACGATCCATCTCGGCGAGCGAGAATGTTCGCTGCAGCGACGCCACCAAAAGATCATCGAGGAGGCACCCTCCGCGCTTCTCGATGAACAGACCCGCGCCAGAATCGGGAAATCCGCCGTCGACACCGCCGCCTCGGTGGGTTACAGCGGAGCCGGCACGGTCGAATTCATCGTGTCGGGCGACCGCCCCGACGAGTACTTCTTCATGGAGATGAATACGCGATTGCAGGTGGAGCACCCGGTCACCGAGATGGTGACCGGTATCGACCTCGTCGAGCGGCAGATTCTCGTCGCAGCGGGCGATGCGCTGCAGCTGACGCAGGACGACATCGAACTCGTCGGGCACGCGATCGAGGCGAGGGTGTACGCCGAGAATCCCGATCGCGACTTCCTGCCCACCGGCGGAACCGTGCTCGAACTCAACGAAAGCGACTGGTTCGAGGACCCCGACGCGGAAACCACCAGCAGCGTAAGGATCGATTCGGCACTGGTCGACGGACTAGAGGTCGCAACGACGTACGACCCCATGATCGCCAAGGTGATCGCCCACGGCGCCGATCGCGCCGAAGCTCTCGAACGACTCGATGACGCGCTCACGGACTACCAGCTGTTCGGGGTTGTCTCTAATGTGCAGTTTCTGCGCGCCTTGATCACCCACCCCAGGGTGTTATCCGGCGATCTGGACACTGGCTTGGTCGGCGAGCAGATCGAGTCCCTAGTGCGACGCGAACCCCCGATTGAGGTGTACGCCGCCCTCGCCGCAGACTTCATCGGTAGCAACCTTCCCAGCGATACCTCCGATCCGTTCTCGGATATACGAGGATGGCGCGCCGGGCGGGATCCTGTCCCGATGCGGTTCGCGATCCGCGGCTCTACCGGCGAACGGGTCACGATCGAAGCACTCGTGCGGCAGGAATGGCCGCTGCGCGCCCAGGTCACCGTCGCGGGCGACGGCGCGGAAGTCGATATCGACCTGGGCGGTGTCGGCGAGTTCCTGATCCGCCTGGACGACGGGATCGAATCGAGGGCCCGCGTGCTACCGACCGACTCCGAGACGTGGGTGTGGGTCGAAGACCACGGCACTTACGTCGCCACTCGGCTCGCTCCCGAGAACGAACTCGGTATCCATGGCGCCGCGGCGGACGGCGAAGTCCGCTCGCCCATGCCAGGCACCGTACTTGCCATACACACCAGCGAAGGCGCCGAAGTCGCCGAGGACGAGCCGCTCGCTGTCGTCGAGGCGATGAAGATGGAACATGTCCTCAGAGCCCCGATCGCCGGCACGGTCACCGAACTAGGTGTCGTCGAAGGCGGCTCAGTCGTCGTCGACGAACTCATCCTCCGCGTCGTACCCACCACCTGAGCCGCGTCGTACCCACCACCTGAGCCGCGACGAACCCACCGCCCGAGCAACTGGAGCAACACCCATGGATATGAGCCTCACCCCCGAGCAGGAAGAACTGCGCGCGACAGTCGCCCGGTTCACCCGCGAAGTGGTCGCGCCTGTCTCCGCCCACCACGACGAGACGAAAACGTTTCCGTACGAAGTCGTCCGGCAGATGGGTGAACTCGGTTTGTTCGGCCTGCCCTTCGATGAGAAGTACGGCGGGATGGGGGGCGATTACTTCACCCTCTGCCTGGCTCTGGAAGAACTCGCGAAAGTCGACCAATCGGTCGCGATCACGCTCGAAGCGGGCTGTTCGCTTGGCGCCATGCCGGTATACCTATTCGGCACCGAAGAGCAGAAGCAGGAATGGCTTCCGCGGTTGACCAGCGGGCAGATACTCGGTGGCTTCGGACTGACCGAGCCCGAGGCCGGGTCGGACGCCGGGGGCACGAAGACCACCGCGGTACTCGAGGACGGGCACTGGCGGATCAACGGCAGCAAACAGTTCATCACCAATTCCGGCACGGACATCACCGGGCTCGTGACGGTGACTGCCGTAACGGGCGTCCGCGAAGGCGGCGCCAAGGAGATCTCGGCGATCATGATCCCGACACCGACTGCGGGATTCACGGCTGAACCGGCGTACAACAAGGTTGGCTGGAACGCGTCTGACACCCATCCACTGAGCTTCGACGACGTGATTGTTCCCGAGGCGAACCTGCTCGGTGAACGCGGTCGCGGGTATGCCCAGTTCCTGCGGATCCTCGACGAGGGCAGGATCGCGATCGCCGCACTAGCCGTCGGCGCAGCCCAAGGTTGCCTCGACGAGAGCGTCAAGTACGCCAAGGAGCGCAAATCGATGGGACAGCCGATCGGCAAGTACCAGGCGATCGAGTTCAAACTCGCCCGGATGGAAGCTCGCGCCTGGACGGCTCGGCAGGCCTACTACGCGGCCGCAGCGAAAATGCTCAGCGGCCGGCCGTTCAAGAAAGAGGCCTCGATCGCCAAGATGGTGGCCTCCGAAGCGGCGATGGACAACGCCAGAGACGCCACCCAGATCCACGGCGGCTACGGCTTCATGAACGACTACGTGGTCTCCAGGCACTACCGCGATAGCAAGATCTTGGAGGTCGGCGAGGGCACGACTGAGGTGCAGCTGATGCTGATCGCTCGCCAACTGGGAATCTAGCCGCCAACCCCGAACTACCGCCGAGCCAACACCGTGAAAATGCTACTTACGTCAACGCCATCGATCGGGCAGAATTCGGATTCATGAAAAGAGCACGGCGATGAGTTACGCCAGGCCCACGGCCATCCTCGTCGATGATTCGTCGCTCACCAGGGCGTCACTGCCGGGCCTCATGCCGGAGTTGGACTTCGTCGGCTCCTTTTCGACAGCCGACGAATGTGTCGGCCGCGGCACCCGCGCCGATGTGACCATCATCGAGCTCGAACGCGCCGATAAATGCGTCAACGAAGTTCGACACGGCCTCGACGGCCTGCGCCGCGCAATCAGCGCGGGCCATCACGCATGCGTTTACACCCAGGAGGCTAGACCGTTCATTCACGCAGCGTGTCTGGCAGCAGGCGCGAAGGGCGTCGTATCCCGCGCCAAGCCGCTGGACGTCGCCGAGAAGGCGTTCCTGGAAGTAGCGCATGGCCACGCCTTCATCTCCCAGGGCCTAGTGATCGCTTTCGATCAACTGCCACGACGGCACCAGTTCGCGATGCTGACACCGCAGCAAAGCACCATCCTGAACGCTCGCGCACGGGGCCTGCCATTCCCGGCGATCGCTGGCATGCTGCATCTACCGGCGAGCCAGGTTCAATTCGAGTGGCGCCGGATCTGCTCGGCCATCAGCCACTTCCTGCAGCGAGGAGACCTCAGCGTCGCCACCGGCGTGCTCGGGTTACCCGCCGACGACCTCGCAGATCTCTGGCCCTGTCGCAATTCCGTCTCCTCTGACAGCGCGCGTATCGGCCAGCCCGCATAGTGCTCAAGTCGTACGCAGCACTGTTCCGCACTCCCGGTTCGATCAGGTTCAGTTCCGCCGGCTTCGTCGCCCGGATGCCCATCGCGCAGATGAGCATCGCCGCTGTCCTTCTTATCTCCACCGAAACCGGGAGTTACGCGCTCGCCGGGCAGGTAGCGGCGACTGCCGCGCTGGCCGGCGCCGTTGTCATGCCACAGACCGCGCGGTTGGTCGACCGCTACGGGCAGGCGCGGATCGTCCGGCCCATCATCACCATCGGTGCCACAGCGTGGCTCCTGCTCGCGAGCGCGGTCACCTTCGCGTGGCCGATGTGGACGTGGTTCGCTTTCGCCGCTCTGGGCGGCGCCATGGGGCCATCGGTCGGCGCGATGGTCCGAGCACGCTGGGTCCACGCGCTGGACGACAGCACGCTGCAGCATCGCGCGTTCAGTTGGGAGTCGTCCCTCGACGAGGTTATCTTCGTCATCGGACCACCATTGGCGACATTTCTCGCGACCGGTATTTCGACGTACGCCGCGATCGTCGTACCCGTCGCGTTATTGCTGGTCGGCGGCTGGCTGTTCACCGCCCAGCGCGCAACCGAACCACCGCCGTCCGGGCGCGACGCGGCCCGTTTCCCGTCGCGTCGCTTTCTCACCGGGACGTTCGTCTCGGTCGCGTTGGTGTATGTGTGCTGCGGTGTCGCGTTCGGCGCGATCGACGTGGTCGCCGTCGCGCTCGCCGAAGAGGCCGGCCATAAATCGGCCGCCGGGATCATCCTTGCCGCCTTCGCCGCCGGTAGCCTGCTGGCCGGTCTGACGTTCGGCGTCCTGACGTTCAAACGCTCGGTCGGCGCACAGTTCGTCACCTTCGCGTGCCTGTTCGCCGTGCTCGGCCCACTGATGCTGCTATCGGCGAATCTTCCGCTGGCGGGCATCCTGTTGTTCGTCGGCGGCGCCGCCATTGCGCCGCTGCTGATCTCCGGCATCACGCTTATTCAACGACTCGTCCCGCCGGCGGCGTTGACCGAGGCATTGACGTGGTCGACCACGTCCCTGGTTATCGGCATCACGATCGGCGCGAGCGGGGCGGGATCGATCGTCGATGCGCACGGCGCTCGGATGGGGTTCTGGCTGCCGGCCTCAGTGGCCGTCCTCGCCGGGCTGCTGGCCGTGATCTCGATTCCGCGGCTGCGTTTCACCGCCGTCACCCGAACCGCCGACGCCCTCGCCGTGGGACTCGTCGACGCCCCGGTCCCCGCGGCCTCGCACACCGAATAACCGGCGTGCTTAGACTGGGCGAGTTCGCCGAAATGCGCCGACGAGAAGGTAGCTGTGCATGGGAATGAAGCAGTACGACGCCCCGGCCGACCTAGCTGCGGCTCTGGATAAGACCGATTACATCGCCGATGACGGGCTCGCCACGGCCGCGTTTCTCGCCCTGCGGATGGGCCGTCCGCTCTTCCTCGAGGGCGATGCCGGCGTCGGCAAGACCGCTCTCGCCCAGGCGTTGGCTACGGTGCTGGACGCCACCCTGATCCGGCTGCAGTGCTACGAAGGAATCGACGCTTCCCAGGCGCTCTACGACTGGGATTTCGCACGCCAGATGCTGCACCTGCGCGCGGCCGAAGCCGACGAGAGCACCCAGCGCGAGGAGGTCGAGCAGGAGCTGTACGGACGCCGGTTCCTGATCGCCCGTCCGCTGCTTCAGGCACTGGAGACGACGCCGAGCGTGCTGCTGATCGACGAGTTGGATCGGGCGGACGACGAGTTCGAGGCGTTCCTCCTAGAGGTGCTCGCCGAGTCGTCGGTTACCATCCCCGAGCTCGGCACGATCAAGGCAACGACTCCGCCGCTGACCGTCATCACCTCCAACCGCACCCGCGAGGTGCACGATGCACTCAAACGCCGCTGCCTCTATCACTGGGTCTCACATCCCTCTTTCGATCGCGAGGTCGAAATCATCCGACGGCGCCTACCCGAGGTGAGTGAATCGCTCAGTCGCCAGGTCGCTCGCGCCGTAGGCACGCTGCGGCAAGCCGACCTGCTCAAGCCGCCCGGCGTCGCCGAAGCGATTGACTGGGCGCAGGCCCTGCACCTGCTCGGCGTACGTGAACTCTCCCCGGAGAACGCTGCGCGCTCGCTCGGCGCCGTGCTGAAGTATCGCGAGGACGCCGAGCGCGTGCTCGCCGGCGATCTCGACACATTGCTGGGCGGCTAAGTCATGACCGCGGGCTGGATGTTGCATTACACCGAGAAGGAGTCGAGTGTCGCCGCACGCGGTATCGACGAGATCTTGCTCGGTTTCGCCCGCATGTTGCAGGTCGCCGGCATCGACGTCACCCCCGACAGGACCCAGTCGATGATCGCCGCGGTCGGCGAACTCGACGTCTTGAACCAGGATGACGTCTATTGGGCCGGCCGGCTCACCCTCTGTAACAACCCCGACGACCTTGGCAAGTACGACGCCGGGTTCGCGGCGTACTTCGAGGGCAAGGAAGCGATTCCGCGCAATCCCGCGGACGCGCCGACACCACGCCCGATGACGATGCCGGTCGGATTGAACCAACCACAGGATGAGCAGGCCGAAGAACCCTCGGACGACGAGGATCCACTGCCCGGGCAGGCGTCCGCGCAGGAGGTGTTGCGGCACAAGGACCTCGCCGAACTGACCGATTCTGACCGGCGAGCGCTGCGGCGCATGTTCGAACTACTCGCCCCGGCCGCGGCAACCCGGCGCTCACGCCGTTACCGCGACTCGCACACCGGCATCACGGATGCGCACAAATCGATCCGCTCCGCGATGCGCACCGGCGGCGAGTTCACCCGCCTGGAACGTCGCGACCGTCGGGTGCGCCCGCGCAAGCTGGTGATCATCGGTGACATCAGTGGATCGATGGCCCCGTACACCGATCCCATTCTGCGCTTCGCGCATGCCGCCGTACGCCGTAACCCGACCTCGACAGAGGTGTTCACCCTCGGCACTCGGCTCACCCGAGTCACCCGTGAGTTGCGGTTGCGCGATCCGGACAAGGCGCTGCAGGCGGCCGGCGCGGCGATCCCCGATTGGAGCGGCGGTACTCAACTCGGTGAGATGCTGCGCGCATTCCTGGACCGCTGGGGACAACGCGGCGCGGCACGACGCGCGACCGTAGTTATCTTCTCCGATGGCTGGGAACGCGGCGACCCGGATCTACTCGGCGAGCAGATGCAACGGCTACATCGCCTGGCGCATACCGTCATTTGGGCGAACCCGCACAAGGGTCACGACGGCTACGAGCCATTGACCGGCGGAATAATCGCGGCCCTGCCGAGCATTGATCATTTTGTAGCGGGTCATAGTTTCGACTCGTATGCAGAACTAGCGAAGGTGATTGCCGATGCGTGAAATCCTGGACGACTTACTTCCCTGGTGGCAGGACGGCAAGACGGTCGGTATGGGGACGGTCGTGGCCACCTGGCGCTCCGCTCCGCGCCCGGCCGGCGCATCGATGGTCGTCGGTCCGGATGGCGAAGCCTTCGGCAGCGTGTCCGGCGGCTGCGTCGAGGGTGCGGTGTACGAAGAGGCGCAGTTGGTCACCGCCGGTGAGTCGACACCGTCGATGCATCGCTACGGGATCAGTGATGACGACGCGTTCACGGTCGGGCTGACGTGCGGCGGGATACTTGACGTTTTCGTGGAGCCCGTCAGCAAACAGACGTTCCCCGAATTGGCGGACGTTGCGCAGTCGATCAACGAGCACGAACCCGTCGCGGTCGTGACCTGCGTAGACGGTCCAGACGATCGTCGCGGTAAGCGCCTGGTCATCTGGAACGACCGTACGTCGGGAACTTTGGGACTACAGCGTCTGGACGACGCCGTCACCGATGACGCTCGCGGCATGCTGGCTGCCGGGCGCACCGGCACCATTCACTACGGGCATGACGGCGAGCGCCGCGGCGACGAACTGACGCTTTTCGTAGCCGCGTACGCGCCGCCGCGGCGGATGCTGGTTTTCGGCGCGATCGACTTCGCGGCGGCGGTGGCGAAGATCGGCGCGTTCCTCGGCCACAAGGTCACGGTGTGCGATGCACGCGAAGTGTTCGCGACCAAGAAGCGCTTCCCGGACGCACACGAAGTCGTCGTCGACTGGCCGCACCGGTACCTCGCCACCGAAGTCGAGGCCGGACGCGTCGACGAGCGCACGATCATTTGCGTGCTGACGCACGACCCGAAGTTCGACGTACCGCTGCTGGAGGTCGCGCTGCCGCTGGACGTCGCGTATATCGGCGCGATGGGCTCGCGCCGCACGCACGACGACCGGTTGGACCGGCTGCGCGAGGCAGGCGTGAGCGAGGAATTGATCGCGAAGTTGTCCTCACCGATCGGTCTGGACCTCGGGGCGCGTACGCCGGAGGAAACCGCGGTCTCCATCGCCGCGGAGATCATCGGGTTGCAGTGGGGCGGAGACGGTGGGCGCCTGGCGGAGAAGGAAGGGCGGATCCACGCCGATGTAGCGCGGTAACTCCTAGCACCCTCCCTGACCCGAGGTGCGCGGCCTGGACCCACCAGGCACCCACGGCGCATCGCCGACGATAATGGACGAATGGCTAAGATCCAGGAATCCGCTACTCGCCCTGCCATCGCATTGACCATCGCAGGGTCTGAGGCGACCGGTGGCGCGGGCGCGCAGGCCGATCTCAAGACGTTCCAGGCCCACGACGTGTTCGGCATGGTGGCCTTGACCTGCATCGTGAGTTTCGATCCGAAGAACGAGTGGGCGCACCGATTCGTGCCGGTCGATACGGAGGTGATCGCTGACCAACTCGAAGCTCAGTTCGCGGCGTACACCCCGGACGCGGTCAAGATCGGGATGCTCGGCACACCAACCACGATCGAGACCGTGGCGAACGCGCTCGCCGGTGCGTCGCTGCCGAACCTGGTGCTTGACCCGGTGCTCATCTGCAAGGGGCAGGAGCCGGGTGCCGCGCTAGACACTGATAACGCGTTGAAGGCGCAGATCTTGCCGCTAGCCACATTTGTCACACCGAACCACTTCGAGGCGATAGCGCTGTCGGGACGCGACTCAATCGAGTCCGTCGATGACTTGGTGGCCGCCGCGAAGGTGATCCACGAGAAGTCCGGTGCCGCCGTACTCGCCAAGGGCGGGGTGCGGCTCGCCGGACCGGATGCCATCGACGTGTTCTACGACGGTGCAACCCTCGAAATTCTCAGCGCGCCGAAGGTCGGCGAACACGCGGTTTCGGGCGCGGGATGCACCCTCGCGGCCGCCGTCACCGCGGAACTCGCGAAGGGCGCTACGCCGATTCAGGCCGCCAAGTCCGCGAAAGAAGCCGTCACTGCCGGCATCCACGCACGGGTCAGCTCTGCCGCACCATTCGACGCCGTCCGCCAGCTCAATCGATAGTCACCACGTTTGCCACACGGCCAGGGCCCTTACGCCTCGGGCTCATCTGCGGTGACGATCTGAAACTGACGCTCTACGCCTCGGGCGCTGAAAGCCGATAGCCTGGACGCATGCCGAATCTCCCCGAGAACGCCGCAATCCGGGATTTCGGCGCGTTGCAGGCCAAGGACGGCCTACAGGAACATCCCCGGCGTACGCCGCGGGTGATGATCGATGCGCTCTCCTCGGTACGCCGCCCCGGGGACCCGTTCGTGGATGTGTTTTGCGCAGGCGAGGTGTTTTTCGATCTGGTCTTCACCGGTCTCGACGAGATGCCGCCTCCGGGCACCGAAGGCTGGGCGCCGGGGATGGGTTCGAGTCCCGGTGGACTGGCGAATATGGCCGTCGCGATGCGTCGCCTCGGCCTGCGCACCTGGCTCGCTGCGGCGTTCGGTGACGATCTATACGGCGACTATTGCTGGGACACGCTCGCCGCCCAAGAGGACATCGACCTTTCGGCCTCACGACGATTCGACGGCTGGCATTCCCCAGTCACGGTCTCCTTGGCAGTCGGTCGCGACCGCGCGATGGTCAC
This sequence comes from Cumulibacter soli, assembly GCF_004382795.1. Lineage (NCBI taxonomy): Bacteria > Bacillati > Actinomycetota > Actinomycetes > Geodermatophilales > Geodermatophilaceae > Cumulibacter > Cumulibacter soli. Next base: position 672,505 of record NZ_SMSG01000001.1, read on the forward strand.
CCATGGCCACCCCTCCCCGCAGACCCTCGATCAGATCATCGGCTCGCCGCCACCGGCACGGGCGTGCTTCGCCGGGCTCACCCTCAACGAGCAGAAGTGGGTGACGCACGCGCGCGACTCGGGCGCGATGGTGTTCGCCGATCTCGGCTGGGACCTGAGCCAACAGTGGTCAGCACAGATGGTCGAGCGGCTTGGCGCCTGCGACGCGTTTCTGCCGAATGCTGATGAGGCGATGGCACTCAGCCGCACCGACGACCCGGTGGCCGCGGCGGCGCGTTTGGCCGAGCACGTCCCGGTCGTGGTGGTGACCCGCGGGCAGGACGGGGCTTACGCGATCGATCAGCGCACCGGCGAGAGTGCCGACGTGCCTGGGCTGAAGGTGGACGCGATCGATCCCACGGGAGCAGGGGACGTATTCGGCGCGGCGTTCGTCGTCGGCACCCTCGCTGACTGGGCCCTGCAGGACCGGTTGCGGTTCGCCAATCTGTGCGCGGCGCTGTCGGTGCAGCATTTCGGCGGATCGTTAGCCGCACCCGGGTGGGGCGAGATCACGGCGTGGGTGCACGAGAACTTGGATCGTAACGACAGCGGCGATCTCGCCGGCTACCGCTTCCTGGCCGACCTGGTGCCCGATGTCGCCCTCACCCCGGTCCGCCGCGCGGGGGCCACCCTCGGCCTGCGCCACCGATGAATACGCCCGACCGGCATCGACGCGCACTTACCGGAGATAACTCAGCAGCGCGAATCGCCACGTTTTGAGCCGAAAGCAAGGACCCGCCATCCCCTGTCGCACGAAGACCTGAATGGGACTAGCCTGGGCGTGGACTAAGCCTCTCGACTAGAAGGAGCATGTCAGAACCATGGCAAAGTACACCCTCCCAGACCTTTCGTACGACTACGGCGCCCTCGAGCCGCACATCAGCGGCGAGATCATGCAGCTGCACCACAGCAAGCATCACCAGAAGTACGTCGATGACGCGAACACGGCACTGGAGAAGCTTGCCGCCGCCCGCGACTCCGGCGACCTGGGCGCTATCCCGATGCTCGAGAAGAACCTCGCCTTCAACCTCGGTGGCCACACCAACCACTCGGTGTTCTGGCAGAACATGTCGCCCGATGGCGGTGGCCGTCCCGAGGGTGAGATCGCCGCGGCGATCGATCAGGACTTCGGCTCCTTCGAGAAGTTCCAGGCTCACTTCGAGGCCGTCGCGACCACCATCCAGGGCTCCGGCTGGGCGATCCTCGCGTGGGATTCGATCTGCGAGCAGTTAGTCATCGTGCAGCTCTTCGACCAGCAGGCCAACGCCCCGATCGGTCTGACTCCGATCCTGATGCTGGACATGTGGGAGCACGCCTTCTACCTGCAGTACAAGAACGTCAAGGCCGACTACGCCAAGGCATGGTGGAACGTCGTCAACTGGAGCGATGTCACCGCTCGCTTCGAGCGCGCACGCACCGCGACCAAGGGTCTGATCGTCGGCTAGTAACCGCATTCCATCGCGGCGTACTCCCACTGGGGGTACGCCGCGTTGTTATTTCGTCGCTAAGAATCGTGCCGCGTCAAGCACAGTGACGTGCCCGATTGCACCGTATTTGCCCGGTATTGCACGAGAATCTCTCATATCCTGGTCGCATGAACCTGACCTTTCGACGTACGTTTGCTGCCTCAGCCGCTTCCCTAATTGTCCTCGCTGCCGCCGCTTGCTCAGACGAAACCGACGGCGACGGCTCGCCGGGAGGCTCCTCGACCACGTCCGAGTCGACCGATTCCGGCGGCTCCTCGCCTGAGTCCGAGTCAAGCGAGTCCGAGTCGAGCGAGTCCGAGTCCAGCGAGTCGGAGTCGACCGATTCCGGCGGCTCCACGCCCGCCGGCTCGCAGACATCCTCCGATGGCGCCTTCACGTTCGAGTTCCCCGAGGGGTACGAGGACGGTACGGGCCAGGTCTCAGTTCCGTCCGCGGTCGCCGCGGCATACGACACCAGCGGCTCGGAGTTCCCCACGACGATCGTGGTCACCAAGGAATCGCTGAAGGGCTACAGCCTCGAGGAAATGGCAGACGCCGTCGTGGGACAACTGGAGTCCCAGTTCGACACCACCGCGACCGAGGCGAAGGATTTCCCGCTCTCGGACATCGACGGTGAGGACGCGATCGCCTACACCACCGATGCGTACGACCAGGGCGGACAGACGCTCGCGTCGGCCATCGTCCTCACCCAGCACGATGGCAACGCGTACGGATTCATCTTGAACACGCTCGACGGCCAGCAGGGCCCCGCGAGTGAGAAGTTCGTCCAATTGGTCGAAACGGTCGCCTGGGCCTAAACCCACAAGGCACCACTGAATCGCACGGTAGCGACGCTCGTCTGCAGCATCGACGAGCGTCGCTACCTTTTTGCCTGCCCCGCATCCACGCGGTGCCCGCCAACGCGGCGGGTAGGAAACTGCTCGAACTAGTCCCATCCGTCGCCTAGCCGTAACCGGGCTATGAAACCCTCGCACGGTATGCAGCGTCCATAACGACGAGCACGTAACCATCCGACCAAGGGGATTCGATGTCTTCTCATGCCCAGCGACCACGGATCCTGACCGGACCGATCATTGCGGCGTTAGTGGCATTGCTCGCCCTCGCCGTTGCCACGGTCATCGTGGTCCTCACCAGCGACTCGGATGCCAAGGACGCCGGTAACGACGGCACCGGAAACGAAGTCACCAATCCCTCCGGCGATCCGCCCCCTTCGGAAGATCCGGAGCCCGATGCGGAGTTGGTCTCTGCGACCGACGACTCGTTTACCTACACCATGCCCGAGGGCTGGGCGGACGGCGCAGAAGTCGTGAACGACGATGTGAGCGGCGTGGTGAAGTTGTACGACACGGATACCGCCAATGCGAGCATGCCCTCACACATCATCGTCGCCTCGGCCGAGGATGATGGCACCCCGTTGGAGAGCGCGGTCGATCAGATCCAGTCCCAGTTCGCCGACAACTTCAGCACCACGACCGAGGACTCGGTCATCGGCCTCACCGAGATCGACGGCGAGCAGACGATCGGCTGGCAAAGCGGTACGTATCAGGATGGCGGTGACGTCACCTCGACCCAGTTCGCGGTCATCCACAACGGCACCTATTACTTCTTCACCGTCAACGCCCTGCCCGAGAATGTGGATACCTCCCGAGAAGCTCTCAAGCACGTCATGGAGACGACAGTCTGGGCCTGATAGGGCACATCGCGGCGTCCCGGCACCTTGCCGGGACGCCGCTTCTCTTGGTCGGTCGCCGAGCCGTCCAACCTCCGAGGCGTACCAATAAGTAGACTGCGGTTTCCCGTGTGGCTCCGACCACATATGCTCAGCACAGACCGTTGTTGGGTCGCAGTACCAACACAAGTAAATCCTCGACACTAGGAGCGCAGATGGCCAGGATCAGCGTCACCGTAGACGGCGTAAAAAATGAGGACGACGTGGAGCCCCGTATGCTTCTCGTCCACTACATCCGCGAAGTACTCGGCAAGACCGGCACGGTTATCGGCTGCGATACGAGCAACTGCGGCGCCTGCACTGTCCACCTCGACGGCAAGGCGATCAAGAGCTGCACGATGCTCGCCGTCCAGGCCGATGGCCACGAGATCACCACGATCGAGGGCATCGCGGACGGCGATAACCTGCACCCGATGCAGCAGGCCTTCCACGAGAACCACGCCCTGCAGTGCGGCTACTGCACGCCGGGGATGATCATGTCGGCGATCGACTTCCTGAAGTCGAACCCGAACCCGAGCGATGCGGAGATCCGTGAGGGCATCGAGGGCAACCTCTGCCGTTGCACGGGCTACCAGAACATCGTTGCCGCCATTTCGGCTGCGTCGAAGCAGTCCTCGAGCGCGGGCGTGGCGCAATGACCGCCGTGGACGACCGCCCCGCCGAGATCGGCAATGCGCGGACCCGTCGCGAAGATAAGCACCTCGTCACCGGCCGCACCACCTGGGCTGACAATAAGAGCGCCACCGGCATGCTGCACCTATCTTTCGTGCGCAGCCCGATCGCGCACGCGAAGATCAACAGCATCGAGGTGGCTGCTGCCAAGGAGAAGCCCGGCATCATCGACGTCATCACCGGGCAGGACGTCGCCGAAATCCAGGGCGACCTGCCATGCGCGTGGCCGGTCACCCCCGACATGGTCAACCCTGGAGCGCCGTCTTTGGCGGTCACCCAGGTCAATCACGTAGGTGAGGCCGTAGCGGTCGTCGTGGCACGCACCAAGGCGCAGGCGATGGACGCGGCCGAGTTGGTCGAAGTCGACTACGAAGCGCTGCCGCCCGTGCTCGACATGGAGGAGGCGCTAAAGGACGGCGCGACCCTCGTGCATCCGAACACCGAGTCGAACAAGTCCTACACGTGGGCATTCGACTCGGCTGCCGCCGGCACCGGTGGCAACGTCGATCAGGCGATCACCGACGGCGAGGTCGTGCTCAAGCGGCGATTCATCCAACAGCGGCTCGCGCCGGCGTTCATGGAGCCGCGTTCCGTGGTCGCCGAGCCGACCGACGGCGGGGTGACGTTGACGTCTTCCACTCAGGTACCGCACATTCTGCGCCTGATGCTCGCGATGACTCTCGGAATTCCGGAACACAAGGTGCGAGTGATCGCACCGGACGTCGGCGGTGGTTTCGGCGGCAAGATTCCGGTCACTCCGGAGGAATTGATCACCGCCCTGGTGGCGATGCGTCTCGGCCGTGCGGTCAAGCACACCGAGAGCCGCTCGGAGTCATTGTTGGTCGCTCACCATGGGCGGGACCAAATCCAGGACGTCACCATTTCGGCGACGAAGGACGGGCAGATCACCGGCCTCGATATCGAATTGCACGCCGACATGGGCGCCTACCTGCGACTGGTCGGTCCTGGCGTGCCGATCCTCGGCGCGTTCATGTTCCCGGCGATCTACAAGATCCCGGCGTACCGGTTCACCTGTCACGGCGTCTTCACTACGAAGACCCCGACCGATGCGTACCGCGGCGCCGGCCGACCGGAGGCGACGTACGCAATCGAGCGGATCGTCGACGAATTGGCCGTCGAACTTGATCTGGATCCGATGGAGGTACGCCGTAGGAACTGGATCAAGCACGAGGAGTTCCCGTTCACCACGGTGTGTGGGCTCACCTACGACTCGGGTAACTACGAGGCGGCGACCGACCGCGCGCTCGAACTCTTCGGGTGGGACGCGGTAAAGGCCGAGCGCGACAAACGCCGCGCTGAGGGCGCAACCAAGCAGATCGGCCTAGGCATCTCGACGTTCACCGAGATGTGTGGCCTGGCGCCATCCCGAGTTCTCGGCTCGTTGGACTACGGCGCCGGCGGTTGGGAGTACAGCTCGATCCGGATGCTGCCCACCGGCAAGGTCGAAGTCATCACCGGCGCCTCCGCACACGGCCAGGGGCACGAGACCGCGTTCGCGCAGATCGTCTCCGACCAGTTGGGCGTGCCGTACGACGACATCGAGATCATCCACGGCGACACCGCGACATCGCACAAGGGCCTGGACACCTACGGCTCGCGCTCACTGGTCGTGGGTGGAATCGCGATCGTGAAGGCCGCTGATAAGGTGAAGGACAAGGCCAAGAAGTTGGCCGCGCACCTCCTCGAGGCTGCCGAGGACGACCTTGAGTTCGATGCCGGACAGTTCAAGGTGAAGGGCACCGATAAGGGCGTATCGATTCAGGAGATCGCCCTGGCCAACTTCGCCGGGCACGACTATCCGGAAGGTATGGAACTCGGCCTGGACAGCGATGCGACGTACGACCCGGAGAACTTCTCCTTCCCGCACGGCACGCATCTCGCAGCGGTCGAGATCGACACCGATACCGGCGATGCACGCCTGATCAAGTACGCGTGCGTCGACGACGTCGGCAACATCGTGAACCCGCTGATCGTCGACGGTCAAGTACACGGCGGTCTCGCCCAGGGCATCGCTCAGGCCCTGTACGAGGAGGTCATTTACGACGCCGATGGCAACCTCACCACTGGCACCTTCGTCGACTACACGCTGCCTTCTGCCGCCGACCTACCGGCGTTCTTGACCGACCAAACCGTCACCGCGGCAACCAGCAACCCGCTGGGGGTCAAGGGTGTCGGCGAGGCCGGCTGTATCGCGTCGACTCCCGCTGTGATGAACGCGGTCGTCGATGCGCTGCGGCAGTACGGCATCAATGACCTCCGCATGCCGGCCACCCCGGAACGGGTTTGGCGGGCGATCCACAACGGCTCCGCCGCGTAGCTCCCTAATCGAGAAAGAGAGAACCTTTCGATGATTCCCGCACAGTTCGAATACACGCGGCCGTCGACAATCGACGAAGCCGTACAGGCGCTCGCCAACGGCGGCGACGATCCCAAGGTCATCGCCGGTGGCCAGTCCTTCATCCCGGTGCTGCGGCTGCGCCTGGCGGCGCCGTCCACCGTGGTCGACATCGGCGCGATTGACGAGTTGCGTCAGGTTTCGGCCGAGGGCGACAAGGTCCGCATCGGATCGATGGTCACCCACGCCGAAGTCTTGGACAACCCGATTGTCGCCGAGCACCTGCCGCTGCTGCACCAGGTGACCGAGACCGTCGCCGACCGTCAGGTGCGCCATCGCGGGACGCTCGGTGGAGCGCTCGCGCACGCCGATCCCGCCGGTGACCTCGGCGCCGCGGCGGTCGCGCTGAATGCCGAGTTCGAGATCGCCGGCCCGAACGGGCGCCGTACGGTTGCTGCCTCAGAGTTCTTCGTCGACTATCTGACGACGACGATCGAGGAGAACGAGGTGCTCACCGCGGTTATCCTGCCGCGCTCGGGCGACCTGAAGAGCAACTACCAGAAGTTCAACCGGATGGCGCAGGGCTGGGCAACGGTCGGTTCGGCGGCTGCCGTGAAGGTCGAGGGCGGCAACATCACTGACGCCCGCGTCGGGTTGACCAACATGGGTTCGGTACCGATCCGTGCTGCTGGTGTTGAGGCGGCCCTCGTCGGTAAGCCCGCGAACGCGGAGACCATCGCGGCTGCCGCCGAGCATGCCGCGGAAGGTACGAGCCCGACCGACGATCTGTCGGCCAAGGCCGACTACCGAGAGCACCTGGCGCGGGTGCTGACCCGTCGCGCTTTATCCGCAGCGCTCGGCCTGTAAGAACCTGGCATCTGACGTCCGCCGTGCTCCGCCCGGAGCACGGCGGAGGTCGTTCGAGGCCCGCTCCTCGTCTACCGACACACGACGAGGCGTAGGGTTTCGGCACGAGAGTTTCGCCGTCAGCGGCAGTTCTGTCGCGCTCGACCCGTAGGGTCGGATGACGTAGCGTTCACCGCAATCGGCGCACCAACCGGTCGCCATAAGTTAGCCGCCCGCAACCTATGAGGAGTGACATGGAGCTCGAGCACTCATTCACCATTCCCGTCCCGGTCGAGAAGGCTTGGCCTGTTCTGCTGGACGTAGAACAGATCGCGCCCTGCATGCCCGGCGCGTCCGTCGATAACGTGGACGGCGACGACTTCACCGGCTCGGTGAAGGTCAAACTCGGCCCCATCAATCTGACGTACAAGGGTCAAGCCTCCTTCGTAGAGAAGGACGAAGCCAACCACCGTGCCGTCATCGACGCGCGTGGGCGTGACGCTCGCGGAAACGGGACCGCGGCGGCGAAGGTCACCGCGACCCTGAGCGGCCAGGGCGACTCAACCGAGGTCAAGGTTGTCACCGACCTGAACATCACCGGGAAGCCGGCACAGTTCGGCCGCGGCGTCATGGTGGACGTCGGCAACAAGTTGATCGGTCAGTTCGCTGACTGCCTCGCCAGCAAGCTCGCTGGCGATAGCGATTCGGAGCCCGCTGAGCCCGCCGCGGACGCTGCTGCTAGCGCAGCTGCGGACAAGGCCAGTGGGGAGGGCGCCACGACAACAGCTTCCGGCGACGAGGACAAGACCCCTACCGGTTCGGTCCCTGCGGTCTCCGCCGCGACCGCTGACGCCGACAAGGCGAAGGCAGCACAGGCGTCCGCGCCGAAGCCGGCCCCAGCCCGTGAAGCCGAGCCGATCGACCTCATCGAACTCGCGGGCGGGTCCGTTGCCAAGAAGGCTGCCCCGATCGCGATCGGTGGCATCGTGCTCTTCCTGCTGCTGTTCTTGCTGCGTGGTCGTGGCAAGAAGTCGGATTCGTAGAACTCAACGGCACGGAGCGTTCACGCCAGCACCGCGAACGCACCAGCGCGCTACTCAGTGGCGTCCGGATTCCCATCCGGACGCCACTGCTGTTTATGCCACCGCTGTTGAGACGCCACTGCTACCTACCTGCGAGTGCGGCGCCATCCACCGTAGGTCGCGGCTGGCCGTCGGCGCCGTACCCCGCACCCGCAGATCATCACTAATCGCGAACCGCGAGCCGTCAAGGCGCGCGGGCGCGAACCACCGCCGAGCCGGCGAGGTTTGTCCTCGACACGGCGATCGCGGCACCGTTGTGCGGTATAACCCCGAAATTCCGTAGTTTTACGGAGTTTTCTCATCGGAGGCATTGACGCGCAGGAGTGTCGATCAGCAGACTTAACCAGCACGGACGTACTCGCGCTTCAACCCAATTTCGTCGGACACGACCCTTCTGAAACGGTGGACACGCGGTTCGTCGCGTGCCTGCACACCGCCCCGAAGGACCCCATGACCGAGCGAGAATCTGCCCCACCCGGGGCACTGGCCGAAGAGTTGCACGTCAGCCTGCCGCCTACTCGCCTGGCCGCACATCACGACGCATTCAGTTATCGGATCATCGACAGTCCGCTGGGCGACCTCCTGGTGGCGCGGACCCCCACAGGTATCGCCCGGGTCGCGTTCGCTCGTGAGGGATTCTCTCGGGTGCTCGAATCGCTGACCGAACATTTACATCCGAGGCCAGTTCCGGCACGTAGCAGCCTGGACCGCGCTGCCCGCGCCATCGATGCGTACTTCGCCGGAACAGCGTCCACCATCTCGCTGCCGATTGACCTGCAACTCGTCACCGACTTTCAGCGCACGGTGATCGACCATCTGCCGTCGATCGGCTACGGCGCGACGGCGTCGTACGCGGCAGTCGCTGCGGGGGTTGGCCGACCCGGGGCGTCGAACGCGGTCGGGGTGGCGTGCCGAAGCAATCCGCTGCCGATCGTGATGCCATGCCACCGCGCGGTGCGTAGCGACGGCAGTCTCGGCGCATACGTCGGCGGCACGGAGGCCAAGCGCGTCCTGCTCGCACTTGAAGCCTCGTAGCGTCCGACGATTCGAAGACGCCGACATTCGGAGACGCCGACGAGTGTCCGTGCTGAAAACGCAGCGACAGCGGCTACTCGTCACGCATACATCGACAAGTCGCCGCTCAGGCTGCGTGATCAGCACCAACCCGATCAGCACCAACCGCCCCGTAGTCCCCTGCGGGACGCGGAACCTATGCCGAGGCGCGGATCTTGGCGACCTCGGCGACGACGACTTCAAGCAAGTCTCGGACCTCAACACCCGGGGTGTACGGCCCAACCCACGCAGCCAACCCGTCGTAATCGTCCAGGAGTCGCTGTGCGACTTCACGCGACGAGCCAATGATCGCCATCGCCTCAAGCTGCTCGTCGCCGATCAATTCGCCCATAGCGTCCCACTCGCCCTGCAGCGACAATCGGTGTAACTCGGTCTGCAGATCACCCCAGCCGTGCAATTCCAGCACCGGGCGGTACGCCGGGGTCGACCCGTAGAACGCCAACTTCTTGCGAATAGCGCTAATGATCTCCGGCGCCCGCTCGTCATCGTCGAGTACGCCGACCATCGGCACTGCCGAGATTTCAACGTCCTTCAATTCTCGGCCCCCCTTCTGCGCGCCAGCGGCAACACTCGGCACAGTGACCTGGCGGATGTACTCGGGAGTGGTGAACGAGTGCAGCAGGATGCCGTCGGAGACCTCCCCGGCAACCTCGGTCATCAACGGGCCAACTGCGGCGATCTTGATCTTCGGCGGCCCGTACTCGTGCGCGGCAGGCGTGAAGTTAGGCGTCATCAGCGTGTGGCGATAGAACTCACCGCGGTAATCGAGGCGACCACCGTCCTGCCAGCACGACCAGATCGCCCGCAGCGCGAGCAAGTACTCCCGCATCCGAGCGGCCGGCTTCGACCACGGCATCCCGAACCGCTTCTCGATGTGCGGTTTGATCTGCGAGCCAAGACCGAGGGTGAACCGTCCCTTCGAGACCTCAGCCAGGTCGTACGCCGTATTCGCGACCGTCATCGGCGAGCGCGCGAACGCGACTGCGATGTTGGTGGTCATCTCGATCCGCTCCGTGCCAAGCGCTGCCGGCACCAGCGGCAGGAACGGATCATGCCGCTCCTCAGCGATCGTCACTCCGTCGTATCCGGCATCCTCGGCGCTGCGCGCCCGGTCGGCTGCGGTGGCAATGTTCTCGCTCGCTAGCCCTGTCTGAATCTTCATGTATCGAATACTAGGTAAGAATGGGCAAATGACTAGCATTGCGAACGAATCAGGTACTGGCTCGCTGAAGGCGGGCATCTGGGGAACGCTCGGCGAGCCGCGGCTCGGGGCGCAGCTGGAGAACGTCGGATTTGACTGGGTGTGTCTCGACGGCCAGCACGGGCACTACGACGACCGCGCGGTCCGCGAGACGTTCGCGCTACGCAAGAAACACCAGGTCCCGGTGCTGGTGCGCACGCTGTGGAACGACCACGCCTTGATCGGTCGCGCGTTGGACGCCGGAGCCGACGGCGTCATCGTGCCGATGGTGCAGAACGCCGAACAGGCCGAGGCGGCCGTGGCCGCGGCGCATTACGCACCACGAGGCGGCCGTAGCCTCGGCCCCATGCAAGGCGCACCGTACGGCACTGCGCCCGGCTCCGGTCGCAAGCCGTTCGTCGCGGTGATGGTCGAATCACAGGTCGCACTCGATCAGGTCGATGCGATCGCCGCGACACCGGATCTGGACATGATCTTTGTCGGCCCGTTCGATCTGTCGATCGCACTCAGCCGCGATATCGAGGACATGATGGTGGACACGGCGGACGGCGCGCCGCTGCCGACGATCGCGGCGGCCTGTCAGCGGGCTGGGATTCACGCGGGGGCGTTCGCGGGCACTCCACAACGCGCGGCGCAGATGGTCGGGCACGGCTTTTCGTGGGTCGCGGTAACCAGCGATATCGGCGCGTTGGCGTTTGGCGGGTCCGCGGCGATCCAGCAGGCCACCGGCGCCTAGGTCGATCGCCGCCCCGTCTCGACCCCGGTCATCGATCGAACCGGCAACCCGCACTCGGTAATCGACCAACGAGGTATTCCCCCGGGCGTCGATGACGGCGGAGGCTCCCCCGTCATCGACCGGTGCGGCGACGAGGAACGAGGAGCCGCGCGGCGATGACGCAGGACTCACCGGAAAGCGACCACGCATCAACACACACCCCACGACGTCTCCACGCGCTCGGGCCTCCTTCGTCGTCACACCCTTGGTCGACGATCGGTCGGGGGGTGGACGCCGCGGTGGAGATGATGCGGGGCGCGATAGCGCAGCGGACTATTGCTTCGCGGCGCGTTTCTGGATCGCCGCCCACTCGTCGCGCAATCCGACCGTCCGGTGGAAGAGTCCGGGCTGGTCCGTGTCTGCGGCGAAGTAGCCGAGGCGCTCGAACTGCAGCACCTGCCCCGGCGACGCCTCAGCCACTGCGGCCTCCGCCAGCGCGTCGGTGAGGAGCTCGCGGGAGGCGGGATTCAGGTCATCCAACGGCTCACCGCTGGCCTCGCCGGGCACCGCTGCCGTAAACAGCCTGTCGTACAGCGCTGCCTGCACCGGCACCGACTGCGGCACCGATACCCAATGCATCGTCGACTTGACCTTGCGTCCGTCCGGCGCCGAGCCGCCCTTCGAGAGCGGGTCGTACGTCGCCCGCACTTCAACGACTTCGCCGTCGGAATCCTTCACGACCGACGTCGCCGTGATCAAATACGCACCCCGCAGCCGTACCTCCTTACCTGGTGACAGCCGGAAGAACTTCGGCGGCGGCACCTCAGCGAAGTCATCCCGCTCGATCACCAGGGTGCCGGTGAACGCGACGCGCCGGGTCCCGTCGTCGGGGTTCTCCGGGTTGTTCGCGACCTCGAAATACTCGACTTCCGGGTTCCCGTCGGCATCCGTCGGCCAGTTATCCAGTACCAGCCGCAGCGGCCGCAGCACGACCATCCGACGCTGCGCCGTGAGGTTCAGATCGCGGCGCACGAACGACTCCAGCAATTCGATCGCTTGCCGCGAATTAGTACGAGTCGTACCCGTCTCGACGCAGAACGCACGAATCGCACCGGCGGGGTAACCGCGGCGCCGCAGCCCACGCAGCGTCGGCATGCGCGGATCCGACCAACCCTCGACGACGCCGTCCTCGACGAGATTGCGCAGCCGTCGCTTCGAGGTGATCGTGTGCGTGACTTCCATCCGGGCGAACTCGGTCTGCTGCGGTTTGTCGCCCGGCAACGGCAACTGCTCCAGCAGCCAGTCGTACAGCGGACGGTGCGATTCAAACTCCATCGTGCACAGCGAATGCGTCACGCCCTCGATTGCGTCGCTCTGCCCGTGCGCCCAGTCGTACGTCGGATAGATCGACCAGGTGTCCGCAGTGCGATGGTGCGACGCACGCCTGATCCGGTACAGCACGGGATCGCGCAACCACATGTTCTCGGACTGCATATCAATCTTGGCGCGTAGGCACCGCGCGCCGTCCTCGAACTCACCGGCCCGCATCCGGCGCAGCAGATCCAGGCTTTCGGCGGCAGGCCGCGATCGGTACGGCGACTCGATACCCGGTTTGCCGTAGCCGCCGCGCTGCTCGGAGATCGTGTCGCCGTCCTGATCGTCGACGTACGCCTTGCCCTGCTCCACCAGGTACTCCGCCCAGGCATAGAGCTGCTCGAAGTAGTCGGAGGCGAACACCACCTTGCTCGGTTCGTAGCCCAGCCAACGCAGGTCCTCGAGGATCCCCTCGACGTACTCGGCCTCCTCGGTCTCCGGATTGGTGTCGTCCATCCGAAGGTTGCAGATCCCGCCGAACCGCTGCGCCGTACTGAAGTTGACCACGATCGATTTCGCGTGCCCGATATGCAGGTAGCCATTCGGCTCGGGCGGAAATCGAGTCTGAACCCGAGCGTCGAAAGTCCCCGCTTCGTTGTCGGCGCGGACGATCTCGCTGATGAAGTCGGTCGGTTCAGTCATGGCCGCAAGATTACCAACGCGCGGCCGCGCATCCGCGCCCACAGCGGGCCCGTCCCGATGCTGCAGCGCTCCGCCTCGCGCGCGGCCAGCCTGCGCGATTTGGGGCTGGCGCGTCCCGCCCAGTCAGAGCAGAACCCCGTTACTGATGTGTACTAACTGTTACTGTGACGCATACGTGATGGCACGATCGGTCTGACTCATGCGGACGGCTCACCACGGCCGGCGTACGACGAGATCGATGGGCCACGGGCGTTTGGAGTCACCGCCCACCAGGCGGTCGGCCGCAGTGTGCGGCGTGCGGATAACCCTCCGACGTCGTCGGTTTGCGCACCGAACACCGGACCATTGGTGCTACACCATCCGGTCCCTACCCGGCATCGAAAGCATGCGGCCACGGCGCACCACCGCCGGCCGCTTCTTCTGTTCACATGACCCATCGCCTACGAACGGATGAACATGAGCTCGCAGGACAATCCCCCTGCTGAACCAATCGACTCTGACCACTCGCCCGGGCTCGACGATTCTGAGTCGGAGGCCTCCCCGGTCGTCACCGACAGGTACGCCGGGCTACCGGAGTCGGTGCACCTGCCGCCCGCGATCCACCTCGGCGAGGACGACACCGACGAGGCGATCGTCGCGAAACTCCGCAGTCACGGCGTACGGCTCGGGAGGGGCCTGATTGCGCCGGCCGTGTTCTGGCCGGCGCTGCTGGTAATCCTCGCGATCGCCATCGTCGCGGTCGCTGCTCCGGATTTCATCGATTCGCTCTTCACCAGCATTAACGACTGGATCGTGGCGAACCTCGGCTGGTACTACATGCTGGTCGTCTCCGGATTCGTCGTGGTCGCGATCGCCATCGGACTCTCCCGGCTCGGAAAGATCCCGCTCGGGCGCGACGGTGAGCAACCCGAGTTCTCGGTGCTCACCTGGTTCGCGATGCTGTTCGCCGCGGGTATGGGCATCGGCCTGGTCTTCTATGGCGTCGGCGAACCGCTGACCTACGCGACCGTTGACCCCAAGCCGGGCTGGGATGGCAGCCAGTCTGAGATCTCAGCCCTCGCAATGGCGCAGACGTTCGTGCATTGGGGTCTGCACCCCTGGGCGATCTACGCCATCATCGGTCTCGCGCTGGGTTACGCGATCCACCGACGCGGCCGCCCCGTGTCGATCCGGTGGGCGTTGGAGCCACTGTTCGGTGAACGGGTCAAAGGTCGCCTCGGGGATCTCATTGACGTACTCGCTATTTTCGGCACCGTATTCGGTGTGGCCACCTCTCTGGGCCTCGGCGTCCAACAGATCTCTAGCGGTATGGCCCACCTCGGCATCGTCGACGCGGTCGACAACGTCCTGTTAGTTGTTCTGATCATCGTGATCACCCTGCTGGCGACCACGTCGGTGATCAGTGGCCTCGGCGCCGGCATCAAATGGCTCTCGAATATCAACCTGTCGTTCGCCGGAGTACTGCTCATCAGCATGCTCTTGCTCGGGCCAACGATTTTCCTCCTACAGAACTTCGTCGAGTCGATCGGCGTCTACCTGGCCAACCTGTTGCAGATGAGCTTCGACGTCGGCGCCTTCGAGCGCGGCGAAGGCGCCGCCGACTGGTTCTCCGGTTGGACCGTCTTCTACTGGGGCTGGTGGATCTCGTGGTCTCCGTTCGTCGGAGTCTTCATCGCGCGGATCTCCCGCGGCCGTACGGTGCGGCAGTTCATCGCCGGCGTATTGCTGGTACCGACCATCGTGGGCTTCCTATGGTTCTCGGTTCTCGGCGGTACCGGCATCTTCAACCAGATGTACGGCGGCGAGGACTACGTCACGCTGAACGCCGATGGCGAAGAGGTCATAGTGGCGGAGCAGGCGCTGTTCGACGTACTTGGCGGGCTACCGCTGGGACAGATCCTGTCGGTGCTGGCGATCGTCTTGGTGGCGATCTTCTTCATCACCTCCTCTGACTCGGCGTCGCTGGTGGTCGACATGCTGGCCTCCGGCGGTCACCCGAACCCGCCGATGTGGTCGCGGGTGCTGTGGGCGTTGCTGGAGGGCGCTATCGCTGCGGCATTGTTGCTGGCCGGCGGACTCGGCGCGCTGCAAGCCGCCGCCTTGGCCACTGCATTGCCATTCAGCGTGGTGTTGATACTGATGGCGTGGGCCAATATCAAGGCACTCAGAGTGGACGCGCAGATCTATGCACGAGATCAGCGTGATGAGCGGCTCGCCCGGGTGTCCAATCAGATCGCCGATGCGCTGCCCAAACATCCCGGATTCGAATCGTATGTGGACGATCGGATCGATTACCGCATCTCGCGTAGCCGTGGGTTGCTTCGGCGCAACACCCCGCAGAAGTAACTGCATGCCACGAGTGGTGCGTCGCCATAACGGCGGCGCGCCACTCGTCGTTTCGGCGGGAACGCTTCTCGTTGTTCCACCACGCGGTTTCTCGGGTTTCGACGCCTCGTCCCGGTCGGACGCCGATGCTGTGGCGTGGCCGGGTCCGCACGGCGATGGGTGCGATGCGAGGGCCGGTAGGCTGGCGGCATCATGACATCACCTGCTCGCCTCCGCGTCGCACCCTCGCCTACCGGTGACCCGCACGTCGGTACCGCTTACATGTCCCTGTTCAATCTCGCGTTCGCCCGCAAAACCGGCGGGCAGTTCGTGCTGCGGATCGAGGACACCGACCGCGCGCGGTACGTCGCGGACTCCGAGCAGCAGATCTTCGACACGCTTCGCTGGCTCGAACTGCCGTGGGACGAAGGACCGGATGTCGGTGGCCCATACGCGCCGTACCGTCAGTCCGAGCGCCTGGACACGTACCGGCCGTACGTCGAGCAGCTGCTCGAGTCGGGTCAGGCCTACTACTGCTGGTGCTCATCGGACCGGCTGAAGGAATTGCGCGAGCAGCAGCAGAAAGACAAGGTATCGCAGACCGGATACGACCGGCTGTGCCTGGGCAAGACCCGCGAAGAACGCGCCGCAATGCCCGGCTTCACCGAGAATCCCGTCGTGCGCATGCTCATCCCCGACGACGCGCCGCTGGACTTCGCGGACATCATCCGCGGCAAGGTATCGGCTCCGCGCCCCGACGATCAGGTGATTCTGAAAGCCGACGGGTTTCCGACGTACCACCTCGCCGTCGTCGTCGACGATCACCTGATGGGGATCACGCATGTCGTCCGCGGCGAGGAGTGGATCTCCTCGACTCCCAAACACGTGCTGCTGTACCGGATGCTCGGCTTGCCCACGCCAGCCTTCGCACACATGCCGCTGCTGCGGAACACGGACAAGTCGAAGATCTCCAAGCGGAAGAATCCGGCGGCGCGCCTGACCTGGTTCCGCGAGCAGGGTTACCTACCCGAAGCGCTGCGTAACTTCCTGCAGCTGCTGGCGTATCCGCCGGTCGAGGGCGAGACCGAGGTCGCGACCTTCGACGAATTCGTCGCCGGCTTCGACTGGACGAAGGTCAACACCGTTGGACCGATCTTCGACCTGAAGAAGTTGGACTGGCTCAACGGGCACTACATTCGGTCGCTGTCGGATGCCGAGTTGGCTGATCGGATCGTCGAGCATTACGCATACACCGGCGAATGGACCCCCACGACCGACGAGGTCGAGTTGCTGCGCCGGGCCACACCGCTGATTTCCGAGCGGCTGGTGCTGCTGTCGGAGGCGCTCGACAAACTGCAGTTTCTCTTTACGCCGGACGCCGGCATCGAGATTGCCGAGGACGCCGGCAAGGCGCTCAACGACGACTCACCTCGGGTGCTCGACGCAGCCATCGACGCACTGGCCGAGTTGGCCGATTGGTCGACGGCGACGATCGAGACCGCCCTGCGCGCGGCCGTAGTCGACGGGCTCGGCATCAAACCGAAGTTTGCGTTCGGTCCGCTGCGCGTGGGCATCACCGGCTCGCGGGTGTCACCACCGCTGTTCGAGTCGATGGAACTGCTGGGTCGCGAATCATCACTAAGGCGCCTGCGCAACTTCCGCGACACGCTGTAGTCCAGCGAGCGGGACGGGGAGCCCCGGTAGCGGGGCTGGCTACCTCTGGCGGGTGCCGCCGACCTGCCGAACATCGTCGGCGCGCCCGGTACCGGTCGGCGGCAGATGGACGCCTCGCGTGAGGCTCCCCGGCCTGCGCGCACCTACACCGCGTGCGGCGTTCCGCGGTGCGGCGTAGCGTGGGAGGGTAACCAACTTCCAGGAGCAGCATCATGCCTGAGCTACGCTCTCGTACCTCGACCCACGGTCGCCAAATGGCCGGTGCCCGCGCGCTGTGGCGCGCCACCGGTATGGGCGACGATGATTTCGGCAAGCCGATCATCGCGATTGCCAACTCGTACACGCAGTTCGTGCCCGGACACGTCCACCTCAAGGACATGGGCGACCTGGTCGCCGGCGCGATTCGCGAGGCCGGCGGCGTATCGAAGGAATTCAACACGATCGCGGTAGACGACGGTATCGCGATGGGCCACGCAGGCATGCTCTACTCGCTGCCCAGTCGTGAACTCATCGCCGATTCGGTTGAGTACATGGCTAACGCCCACACCGCGGACGCCCTCGTTTGCATCAGCAACTGCGACAAGATCACCCCCGGTATGTTGATGGCCGCGTTGCGGCTAAACATCCCGGCGATCTTCGTCTCGGGCGGACCGATGGAGGCCGGCAAGGCCGTCATCGTGAACGGCGTCGCCAGCACCCCGACAAACCTGATCACCGCGATCAACGCCTCCGCTGCCGAGGACGTCACCGATGACGGCCTGAGCGCGGTCGAGCGTTCGGCCTGTCCGACGTGCGGGTCGTGCTCCGGCATGTTCACCGCGAATTCGATGAACTGCCTGACCGAGGCGCTCGGGCTTTCGTTGCCGGGTAACGGTTCCACGCTAGCGACCCACGCCGCCCGCAAGGACCTGTTCCTGAACGCCGGCACGACGATCGTCGATATGTGCAAGCGGTATTACGACAATGACGATGAATCGGTGCTGCCGCGCAACATCGCTAACGAAAAGGCGTTCTACAACGCGATGGCGCTCGACGTCGCGATGGGCGGCTCCACCAACACCGTGCTGCACATCCTGGCTGCGGCGCTCGAAGGTGAGATCGACTTCCAACTCCCAGCGATCGACAAGTTGTCACGCTCGGTTCCGTGCCTGTCGAAGGTTGCGCCGAATCACCCGAGTTACCACATGGAAGACGTGCACCGAGCGGGCGGAATCCCTGCCCTGCTCGGCGAGTTGAACCGCGCCGGTCTGCTGAACACCGACGTGCACTCGGTGCACTCACCCGACCTGCAGGGCTGGCTGGACGACTGGGATGTGCGCGGCGGCAAGGCCACCGACACCGCGCTGGAGTTGTTCCACGCGGCACCGGGCGGCGTACGCACCACCGAGGCGTTCTCGACTCAGAACCGCTGGGACTCGCTGGACACCGATGCGGCCGAAGGGTGCATCCGGGATCTGGAGCACGCTTACACCGTCGACGGCGGCCTCGCCGTCCTCTACGGCAACCTGGCAGAGGAAGGCGCGGTCATCAAGACCGCCGGTATCGACGAAGAACTGTTCCACTTCGTTGGTACCGCTCTGGTGGTGGAGTCACAAGAGGCTGCCGTCGAGGCGATCCTGAGCAAGCGCGTACAGGCCGGACACGTCGTCGTTGTGCGCTACGAAGGGCCGTCCGGCGGTCCGGGTATGCAGGAAATGCTGCACCCGACCTCGTTCATCAAGGGCCTGGGGCTCGGCAAGGTCTGCGCGCTGATCACCGACGGCCGGTTCTCCGGCGGATCGTCGGGAATCTCGGTAGGGCACCTCTCCCCCGAGGCCGCGGCTGGCGGAACGATCGGCCTGGTCGAGGACGGCGACGAGATCGAGATCGACGTCCACGAGCGGCTGATCCGCGTCAACGTCAGCGATGCGGTACTGGCCGAGCGTCGCGCGAAGATGGAGGCGTCGGAACGTCCGTGGCAGCCGGTTGATCGTGACCGCGTGGTGAGCAAGGCACTGCAGGCGTATGCGGCGATGGCCACCTCGGCGTCCACCGGCGCGGTCCGCCAGGTTCCCACCGCGTAACCGTGTGAGCGACTGCGGCGCGTCCCCCACGTTGGGGACGCGCCGCAGTTGCGTCCTTACGTTCTCGCTCGTGCTCATTACCCAGCCCGCCCAGGTCGTTCCGCAGCACATATCGGCTTCATAACGCGCTTGTAGCGAGACGGCGTGTGGATATACCCGACGCCTCTGCCATCAGAGCCTGTCTTGAACCGGATCTGCGGGTATCGGCGGGCGATGACTATGGTCGGCCAGCGTGCGGCACGTCCACACGAGTCGACAGCAGGACGGCCGCCTTCTCGGCCGCACGCTTGTGCGCATTCGAGTCCGGGGCACCACAGGCATACAGAGTGCGGCCGTCCGCACCGCCGAGCATGCAAGCGAACAGCCCACCGCCGCCCCAAGCGATCTCCTGTAGAACTTCTCCGCCCTCGGCGACCCGCACCAGGCGCGACCCGGCCGCGTCGGCAAACCACACCGCTCCATCGGCGTCCAAACACCCACCGTCCGGGGCAGCCTTACGCACCCGCTGCAAGTGCGCAAGATCGCTCGTGGTGGGCGCGTCGCCGAACACCGCGAAGTCCTGGCGTGCTCCGAGCATGCCATCCGGCAGAATTTCGAACTTCGAAATGCGGTTGCCGTAACTCTCGTTCACGATGAGCGTGCTGCCATCGGGAGTGATCATCGACCCGTTCGGAAAGTGCATCTCCTCGGCACCGGTTTGCGCCGAGGAGTCTGGGTGCACCACGATCACGGAGGCGGTGCGGTAATCCTCGCGTTCGAACAGGTTGAACCCGAAGTGACCAACATACGCGCGTCCCTCGGCGTCCACGACCATGTCGTTGAGGAATCCCGATGCCAGCGACGACAGGTCCGCGTGCACACTGACCTGCTGATCCCGAACCCGCAGCAGCTTCTTCTCGGTCATCGACACCAGCAGCATCGATCCGTCCGGCGCCCACCCCATACCCGAAGGCCGGTCGTCGAGCTTGACGACCTCCTCGATGGCACCGTCGTCCGCGACCGTGATGACCCTGCCGGTGTAGAAGTCCGACACGAACAGTTTTCCGTCGTGCCAGCGTGGGCCTTCCAGGAAGGTGAATCCGTCCGCTACCTGTTCGAGCATGTGTGCCCCCATCATCGTCGATACGTTTCTTCGTTGACCGTACGGCGATGCCGCCTAGCCGCCAAGCGAACTCGGGCCTAGCGATGAACCCGCGACGGCACTAGCCGACGGCCGCGATGAAACGTTCGAGTTCACCAGCGATATCGGTACCGGCAGGTTGAAACACGACCTCGGTTGCCCCACGTTCCTCGAGTTCGGCGATCCGTTCACGTAACTCGCTCGCGGTTCCGGTCAGGGTCAGCCGTTTGATCTCGCTGAACGACTCTTCGTACGCCTTGCGATCGTGCTCGTTCATATTGACCAGGTGCCCCTCGTGCACCGCGAGGTGGCGTTGGTCAGCAGGTAATGCCTCGATGCTCTGCAGCCATTGGGCGCCGCCCGGTTGGTCGCGGACGGCGTCCGCGCCGCCTGCCTCGTACAGGCTGTGCAGCCGGACCGCGGTACCGTGCGCGGCGGCCTCAGCGACGCGCCGCGAGGAGAGATCCTCGCCTTCCTCCAGCACAGTCCCGTACAGCAGCAACGCCTGCCAGCCCGTCACATGCGGGTTCGGCGTCCGCGCAGCAAACGTTCCGTCACCAACCGCCATCGCCACCTTCGCGCCCACAGGTCCTCCGGCACCGATCAGGATCGGCACGTCGATCGGCCGCGCAGCCCCGAACCCGTCACCGTGCAGCATCTTGATCGGGGCGCCTTCCCATTCGACAGTCTCGCCTGCGAGCAGTCCCCGAAGCGCCCGGACGTAGTTCTCGACCTCCTTGAATCGCAGCGGCTTTTGACCCAAGGCTCGACGACCGGTGAACCCGGCCCCGACGCCGACGTACACCCGACCGGGCGCCATCTCATGCAGCATCGCAATCGCGGCGGCATTGGTCATCGGGTGCCGCAGGCTGGGCACCAGAACGCCCGGGCCAAGTCCGATCCGCGATGTCCGTTCGGCAGCGAGCGCGAGCATCGCCCACACGTCGGGGTACAGCGGCGGCGAGTCGTAAGCCCACGCCCGCAGGTATCCCAATTCCTCCGCGATCCGGGCATGTTCGGGTGTATTCATACTGGTGGCGAGGGCGCAGGAAATCTCCATGCACCGTGCCTACCACCTGCGGTGCGGTGAGCGCGAGGCTCGCTGACATATTTGTCAGCGCGACCGCTCGCTGACATAGTTGGTCGGCGCGGCCATCGCCAGCTGGCGGTCGTAAACTCGCCGGTATGACTTACCGGCGATATGTCGCGATTGGGGACTCCACCACCGAAGGCCTTGAAGACGCCTACCCACCCCACGCCGACTTGTACGCCGACAACGGCCATACGCTCTCACCGAGCCACCCCAGCGAGCGCGGCTCGTACCGGGGCTGGGCGGACCGGCTCGCGGTTCACCTCGCACAGGCCCAGGACGCGCCACTGGACTACGCGAACCTCGCCATCCGCGGGAACAAACTCGCCGATGTCCGCACGCAACTCCCGGTCGCTCTAGAGATGCAGCCCGACGTGATGTCGATCGTCGCCGGCGTCAACGACGCTTCCGGGTTCTCCTGGAACAAACACGCCGCGCGCGGCCACGTCGCCTACCTGTTCCGAAAGGCGCGCGAATCCGGTGCGGACGTCGTTACCTTCACCATGCCCGACCCCTCAGCGGTGAACTGGTTAGTTCGCCCACTGCGTCGCAATGTCTTCGAACTCAACGACATCACCCGCACGGAAGCCAAACGTTACGGCGTTCGCGTGCTCGACCTGCCCCGTTACGACGTCAGCGTTGACGCTCGGTTGTGGCACGCCGACCGGCTGCACGCGACCAGCCAGGGGCACGCCATCATCGCTCGCGGCCTGGCATTCGCCCTCAGCGTCCCCGGTTTTGACGAGTCCTTCAGCGAGAATCTGCCGTCGTCCGCTCCGGTGGGCATACGCCAGCGTCTTCGGGAGGACCGCACCTGGCTTCGCGAGTTCCTGCTGCCGCATGCGAAACGCCATCGTCAGGGAATCTCGATGGGCGACGGACGAACACCCAAGCGCCCCATTCCGCTGCCGGTCGGCCCGGAAATGATCGCCGACTAGCGACGCATTACTGCACGCCGACGGTGCGATCCCATTCGGTATCACGCAGGTCGATCACCGGTGCACCCGCCAACTTCGGGCCCTCGGTGTGCAAATGGCATTCCGAGTAACCACCGCCCGCGATCGCGTACCGGTCGGGTTTGACCTCCCGGCAGATCTCCATCGCGAACGGACAGCGGGTGGCGAACGCGCACCCCACCGGCGGCGACCACGGGTCTGGCGGCTCACCGTGGACCATGTCCTGGCGCCCTCCGCCGGAGGTGACCGCGGCCCGAGGATTCGGCACCGCGGACACCAGTACCGCGGTGTACGGATGGCGGGATTCGTGAATGACTTGGTCCTGCCCGCCGAGTTCTACGATTCGCCCCAGGTACATCACCGCGATTCGGTCGCTCACCTTGCGCACCACGGCAAGGTCGTGACCGATAAAGAGGTACGCCGAGCTCAGCTCTTGTTTGAGTCGCTGCAGCAAGCGGAGGATCTGGCCTCGGGTCGACACATCGAGCGCGCTCACGGCTTCATCCAGAATCAGCACGCTCGGATCGGTGATCAGCGCCCGCGCGATGGCGACGCGTTGACGCTGCCCGCCGGAGAATTCGTGAGGGTACTTCTCGAGCGCATCGTCGTTCAGACCGACGAGGCCGAGCATTTCCCGGACCCGACTCGGCCATTGGTCCGCGGGCTGGATGCCGTGCACCTTCAGTGGCTCCTCCAACAGTTGCCGCACGGTCATCGAGGGATTGAGCGAGGAGTACGGATCCTGGTACACCATCTGCATGGCCTTGCGTTCGGCACGAAGTGCCGTTCCGGAGAGTTCGGTCCACTCGGTTCCGGCAACCTTGATCGATCCACTTTCCAGCGGAATCAGCCGTTCGATCGCTTGAGCGACTGTCGATTTCCCAGATCCCGACTCTCCCACGAGCCCCAGGACTTCCCCAGGAAAGATGGAGAACGACACCTCGGTCGCTGCGTGCAACGTCTGCTTCTCACGCCCCAGCAGTCCCCGCGTGCGCGAGTAGGTGACGGTCAGGTCCGTGACCTCGAGCGCCGGCCGCTGATCAATGCCCACCGTCTCTGCGTCTTGCGCTGCCGCGTTCTCCACTACAGTCCCTCCAACTGAAGTTCAGACGCCCGACGGCATCGCACGTCTCGACCGTGCACCTTCGCTAGCTCAATGCCCTCACTTGTTCGACATGCTTCTTCGACGTACGAACAGCGTTCGGCGAATCGACAACCGTGGATCTCGGTCTTGATCGACGGCACTTGTCCGGGGATGGTGGCGACAGTCTGCGAGTCGTCATCCAGGCTGATGATCGATCCCAGCAACCCGCTGGTGTACGGATGCAGCGGCTCGTGGAAGACCTTGGGCGTCTTATCGAGTTCGACGATCTCCCCCGCGTACATCACCGCTGTCCGATCGGCAATTTCAGCGATTACCCCTAAGTCATGGGTAATGAGTAGGACACTCATGTGCGATTCGCCTTGTAGTTCTTTGATCAGGTCGAGTATGAGGGCCTGGACCGTCACATCCAATGCGGTCGTCGGTTCGTCCGCGATGAGTAGTTCGGGCGAGCAGGCCAGCGCCATCGCGATCATCGCCCGCTGCCGCATTCCACCCGAGAAATGATGCGGGTACTGCTCCACGTTTCGACGCGCATTCGGGATGCCGACACGATCAATCATCTCGATCGCGCGATCCCAGGCTTGTTTGCGATTGCGATCGGTGTGCACGCGAACCACTTCGGCGATCTGCTCGCCGATGGTGTACGCCGGGTTCAGGCTCGACATCGGCTCTTGAAAGATCATTCCGACTCGATCCCCGCGAACTCGGTCGAGTTCACGGGGCTTCATGCCAAGTAACTCTGTACCGCCCAGCCGTACACTTCCCTGTACTCGGGACGTGTGCGCCGGCAGTAGCCCGAGCAGCGACATCGAGGTGACGCTCTTACCGGAGCCGGATTCGCCCACCAAACCGAAGACTTCGTTACGGGCAACCGAGAACGATACGTCGCGGACAGCGCGATTCCACCCTGTATTGAGGAGGAACTCGACGTTCAGTGAGTCGACCTCGAGTAGCGCTTCACCCGTCATATCAGGACCTCCGCTCTCGGCCGATCGAGTCGCGGATCCCGTCACCGACGAGGTTGAACGCGAGGACGGCGATGGCGATCAGCGAACCCGACACGATAACGGCGACCGGAATCTGCGATACGTACGGTACGGCTCGACCCAGCAGCGACCCCAGGCTCGCATCGGGCGGTTGAACGCCCAGCCCCAGGAAGCTCAACGATGCCTCGACCAGCAGCGCGGTACCCATCGCGAGCGAAATCTGCACGACGATCGGCGACAACGCGTTCGGCACCAGGTGCCGCATCACGATGCGAGTCTTGCTGCACCCCAGCGTTTCCGCCGCACGGATGTAGGTCTCGGGCTTGATGCTGGCAGCTGAGGCACGAGCGACACGGAACAAGCGCGGGGCATAGACGATTCCGATCGCCAACATCGCGTTCGTCAGACCCGGGCCGCGAATGCCGACGATGACCACGGCGAGCAGCAAGCCAGGGAATGTCATGAGCGCATCGGCAATCCGGGACAGTACGGCGTCCCACTTTCCACCGAGATATCCAGCAATGATGCCCAACGGT
This sequence comes from Cumulibacter soli, assembly GCF_004382795.1. Taxonomy (NCBI): domain Bacteria; kingdom Bacillati; phylum Actinomycetota; class Actinomycetes; order Geodermatophilales; family Geodermatophilaceae; genus Cumulibacter; species Cumulibacter soli. The sequence continues at coordinate 697,577 of NZ_SMSG01000001.1, forward strand.
GCGCCCAGCACCACGCTGAGCGCAGTGGCCTGCGCAGCAGCGAGCAACGAGGTCCGCATCCCGTACAGCACGCGGCTGAACATGTCGCGGCCAAGATCGTCGGTGCCGAGCCAATGCGCACCGCTCGGACCTTGCAGCGCATCTTGCAGACTGTTTTGCGCCGGAGGATAGGGCGCGATGACCGGCGCAAGAAGCGCGAGTAGCACCATCACCACAAGCACGCACAGGGATGCGAACGCCAGCCGCTGCCGCACGAATCGATGTATTGTCCGGAACCGCTCCGAGTGCTTCTTGGCGCCCGAGTTCGGCGCCGCCACATTGACAGTAGGTTCGGTACTCATCAGGTTCTCACCTTCGGACTCAACCATCCGTACGACAGGTCAACCAGCAGATTCACGATCAGCACTACGAACGCGGAGAAGATCCCAATCCCCAGCACAACGGGGATATCGCGCTCCAGGATGGACTTGATGATCTGCGACCCGAGTCCGTTCAGATTGAACACCGTCTCGACCACCACGGTGCTGCCCAGCAGGCGGGATATCTGCACGCCCATCACAGTTACCACGGGCATCGACGCGTTGCGGAAACCGTGCTTGAACACTACCGATCGTCGCCCGACACCTTTCGCCGTTGCCGTTCGGATGTAGTCCAACTCCAGGACGTCACCCAGTGACGCTCGAATGTGTCTGGTTAACTCTGCGGCCACTCCCGTCCCCAGCGTGATGGCAGGTAGGACAAGGTGTTGATACCAACCAACCGGATCCGCGGTGAACTCTACGTAGCCGGTCGCGGGGAACATCGGGATAGATACGGCCAGCCCCAGCACCAGCAGTAGACCGAGGAAGAAGTCCGGAATCGCGATGCCCAAGGATGAGGCGACCACGGCGAACCGGTCGGTCAGTCTGCCGCGACGGGTCGCCGCGATGATTCCCAGCGGAACCGAGATCACAATGGCGAATACCAACGACAGCAAGATCAGGCTCGCCGTCACCGGCAAGCGATCCATGATGATGTCCATGACGTCGCGACCTTGGACGAACGACCGCCCAAAGTCTCCCTGCAGCACGTTCCCCGCCCACAAGAAGTACTGGGCGTAGAGGGGCTTATTGAGGCCCAACCGTTCGCGCGCTTCAGCAACAGTTGCCTCGTCGGCGTCCGGTCCGGCCGCCGCCCGCGCCGGATCGCCCGACGTCATGTGCAGCATGAGGAACGTGATCGTCATGACGATGACGAGCGTGATGACAGCCGATAACAGACGGCGTCCGATATAGGGCAGCATGACCTAGGAGGGGCTGCAGCCTTCGCCCACGGTCACGTCTCGCAAATCCGGTGCGCCCGACCCGAGGTACGGATTCACGTTCAACACGCAGCCCGGCTCGGCGGCATAGATGTTTGCCCGGGTGATGACCGGCAGCGTCGCCACCAACTCGGTGGTGAGCGCGCTCGCCTCCTGCACGGCAGTTGTGCGCGCCTCTGCGTCGCTGTCCGCGATCCCCTGAATCTCGACGATCTTGTCCGCCAGATCTGGGGAGATCACGCCGGCCGGTGCGTACGAGGCGTTCTCGCCGACCAACACTTCAAGCGTCTGGAGCGGATCTGCTCGACCGCCCCAACGGGCCATCATCACGTCACCGACCTCGCCGCTGGTGTAGAGCCCGATCTGGCTGACATCCACTGTCTCGAATTCGACCGTGATTCCGACATCCGCAAGTTGCGCCTGGATCGCCTCAGCTAATTGCAAGTACTCCGGCGTATTGAGCAGCAGCCAACTGAGCGTCACTTCCGGCGTGCCTGCCTCGGCAAGGAGTTCCTTTGCCTTGTCCGGATCATGCGGGTAATCAACGGCGTCCGGAGACGAATACGGAGAATCTCCGGGGAAGACCTGAACGACTGGTTCCGCCGTACCGAAGGAAAGCGCTTCGGCCAGTCCTTCACGATCGAGTGCATAACTGACTGCCTGACGAACCTTCAGATCCTTCAGCGGACCGCTGGTGTTCAGGTACATGACCCATTCGCTGCTGGTGGGATTCACGGTCACCTCGAGCCCGGAGTTCTCGGCTTCGGTGACCTGCCGCGGTGAGACCAGCGCCAGGTTCGCCTCGCCGGACCTCAAGGAATTCAGTCGCGTTTGGTCGTCCGCGACGTACCGCGCGGTGAACTTGGCCGGCCGATCACCCGGGCCGTCCCAGAAGTCATCGAAACGCGACATCACGGTCTCGTCGTTCGGCTCATAGGAGTCGACCATGTACGGGCCAGCCCCGACGGGGTCCAGATCAACACCTGTCGAGCCATCGATCGCATCCGGGCTGATCATCATTCCCAACTGCGTGGCGAGGCGAAACGCGAGTCCCGAGTCTGGCTCCTTGAGGGTGATAAGGACGGTCATCTCGTCCTGCGCCTCGACCTTCGCGATATTCTCCGCGCCGTCCTTGACCGCGATACCGGGCGCGGGGTGGTTCTGGCTGCGTTCAATGTTCTTGACGACGGCGTCGGCGTTGAACTCGGCCCCATCGTGAAAGGTCACGCCATCGCGGAGTGTCAACTCGAACTCGGTCAGTTCGTCGTTAACGAATCCCCACTCGGTGGCGAGTCCCGGTTCCAGTTCACCCTCCGGGGTCATCGTCAGCAGACGCTCGTAGATCGCATATAGGCCGGTTTGGGCGAAGCTGCTGTCATTCTGTGAGCCCGCAGGATCGAGATCGAGATTTCCTGATGCATCCAGGTACACCAGCTCACCATTCGGGTCGACCGGCGCGGCTTCGGCTGCGTCGTCTGAAGTCCCTCCCCCACAGGCCGTCAACAACATCACCAGTGCCACAGCGGAGATCCTCAGTCGCATTCCGGCCAGCCTCACTTCAACTCGTCGCGATCACGTGTGTCGTCAAAATAGTTGCGTTGAAGGTACACGTTCTGTGATCTGAGTCAACGTGCTTGACAATCGCCGAGATAACGATCGAATCTCGGACCCGGGTCGACGGCTCGCCAGACGACGGCTACTTTTCGGTGACGGCGAGGTTCTCCAGGAGAGCATCGCGACCCTGCATGATGTGCTCAGCCATCAGGTTTCCGGCCCGTCGGCCTTCGCCATTCGCGATGGCCTCGGTAATCATGTAATGGAACTGGGCGGACCGGCGTCGCTCGTCAATCTGGTAGCGGCGAAAGGCCGTGAAGACCAACGGCGCGTCGACAGCTTGATTCAGCAATTGCGCGAGTCTCGGATGCCTCGCCGCTTCCACGATCCGCCCGTGCAACTGCTTATTCGCCGCGTTGACCTGCCGGATTGATTCGGTAGTGGAGTCGCTGTGTTCGACAACCCGCTCGAACTCCACAGCGTCCGATCGCAGTAGTTCGAGTTGATCCGGCTCGATACGTTCAGCCGCTAACTCGCTCGCGTATGCCTCCAACCGACACCGCATCTCGTAATAGTCGAGGATCTCCTCTTCGGAGACAGGCCGCACGATCGCCCCGCGGTTGGCCTCGCTGATCACGAGTCCTTCGGCCTGTAGTCGGCGCAGCGCCTCACGGATCGGCGTACGCGAGAGGTTCAGATCAGCAGCGAGCCGCTGCTCAATGAGCCGGTCGGATGGTGCGAGGCGCCCCTCGACGATCGCGTCACGGATCCGGTCGTATGCATCGCGGGCCTGGTTCATTCACGTCCTCAATACGCCTCGGGCGAGACGTGACTGCGCTGGTAGTCGTACCGGATCAACAATAGCCAACAGTTACGCGCCCACTACAGCCCGAACGACGTTACGACGTGGCCGCACCGATATCGGTCGCGTCATGACCTTCAGGCGCAGCAACCTCGACGATCGGCTCCTCCCGATCGTCGAACTCGAGACGCAAGGCCCGCGCAATGACTGCGTGCATGTCATACATGGCAGTGATATAGGTGAACTCGAGGATCTCTTTGTCGCTGAGGAACGTCTTCAGTGCCGCAAACACGCCGTCCGCCACCCGGCCGCCGTCGGCTACCAGCGCGTCGGTGTAGGCCAGCACCGCCCGCTCCTGGTCACTGAACTCGTCCGAGGTTTGCCACGCGGGAATAGCTGCGATCTTCGACTCCGACATTCCCAGCTTGCGGCATGACTTACAGTGCTGCGAGAAGACGAACTGACTGCCACGCAGCCACCCCGCCCGCGTCTGGCCCAGCTCGCGCAGCACCGGAGAGAGGGTGCGCTCGGGGTTCGCGTACAGGCGAAAACCGTGAACCGCATGCTCGAGTACATCGGGCGCGAGTGCGAACACGGTCCACCAGTCACCGGACGTACCTGTCGCCGTTCCAGGCGTATCGACCGGATCGACTCCCTCACCAAAAAGCTGGTCGTACATGCGCTGAACGATCGGCGCGTCCGACTCATTACGACGAACCTGCTGCAAGCGTGGCATTTCGTTCCTCTTCCCTCATCTCAGCCGTGCCGGTCGGCACAACCGTTGCCCATTACTGCTGAAACTCAGCCTCCAGATCACGGATTCGACCGAGACCCAGCAGATCCGTAACTCCATCGAATGTCTCCATCTGCGGCAGTGATGCATTCGTTGACCCCGTACCCCGCAGGGAATCGAGCATGGCGCGCATCGCGTACGCGGCAGTCAGCATCGTGCTGATCGGGAATATCACTACGTTGTAGCCGAGATCGCGCACGAGCTCCATACTCAGCACCTCGGTCTTACCGCCCTCGACCCAGTTGAACACCAATGGATATCCGCGTAGTCGCGTGGCCACGAGTTCAATATCTGCCTGCGTCTTGGGTGCCTCCACAAACAGGACGTCGGCCCCGGCGTCCGCGAATGCCTTCGCGCGGTCGATCGCGTCATCCACGCCGTTGACCGCGATCGCGTCAGTGCGCGCGATTATCAGCAAGTCCGGGTCGGTACGCGCGGCGACCGCGGCCCGGATTTTCGCGACCGCGTCATCGCGAGCGATAACCTCTTTTCCAGCCATATGCCCGCAACGCTTCGGGTAGACCTGATCTTCGAGCTGCACACCGGCGACGCCCGCCTGCTCATAGTCCTTTACGGTGCGCACGACGTTGATCTCGTTACCGAAGCCAGTGTCAGCATCGGCGATTACCGGCTGCGAGGTCGACTGGCAGACCCGGCGAACCGTGTCGACCATCTCGGTACCGGTGACGAGGCCGACGTCGGGTCGGCCCAGCAGACCCGCCGCTACACCGAATCCGGACACGTAGCAGCCATCGAAACCAGCGACTTCGATCAATCGCGCGCTCAGTGCGTCGTACGCACCGGGCAGGATGACCGTGCCCTCTTGCACTCGTTTGCGGAAGTCGGCCCGGCTAGGTGGGCGACGGTCAAGGAAATCAGACATTCAAGGTCTCCAGGTAGAGCTATTCGAATCATTGTGATGAACGTAGCCGCCAGCGAGGATTTATCGCGCCTAGGGACCCGCCTCACTCGAACCAAGTCGCATCATCAGCGGCTTGGCCGCTACGAATCCCAGCCCGGCGACGATCCCAACCGCCGCCGCGCTCCAGCGCACCCACTCCGCCGGATAGATATCCATCGCATGATCAAGTGCGAATCGCCCCGGACCGATGAGCGCCAGCGCTACTGCCGCGGCCGCGAGCGCGCCCGGCAACTCATACCCGCCCTTTGATCCCCACACCCCATTCGGCCAGTGCACGGATGCCGCGACTATGAGCGTGCCGGCCAATGCCGCGGCCGCAAGCGGAGTGAACAAACCCAGCACCAACAGCACGCCGCCGCCGAGTTCGGCCGCTATCGCTATCGTCACGGTCATCCGGCCGGGCCGGAACCCGAGCCGGTCGAATAGCGCGGCCATCGACGCAAACCCGTCACCGCCGAACGCCCCCGTTGCCTTCTGCATCGCGTGGCAGATCAGCAGCACGCCAACGACGAGACGTAGGAGAAACAGGCCGGTATCGACTGCCGTCATCGCCTATCCCGAGATCGCGACGCCGCGCTGGGTCGGCGCGTCGAAGGCGGGCTGTTCGACGTTCGAGACGTTCGTCGAGTACGCCGATCCCAGGTGCAGCAGGCAAATCGGGATGATCTGGCTCTGCTGATCGAGCAGGCTCTGCGCCACCTCGGCATAGAGTTCCTTGCGTTCGTCCGGATCGACTGGACTCGCCGCCTCCATGGCTAGGTCAACCGTTTCCTGCGAAGCGGCCTGCCCGATGTTGTACGGGTGGCCCGGCGCGAAGTACGCCATCGCACCGTTCGGGTCAGGAGTTCCGACGTACGGCAATGTCGCTAGTTCCACCGTCTGATCGACAGAGAAGTTCTGGCTCAACTCGGCCGAGGGCACCGGCTTCACGCTGGCCTTGATACCGACCTCCGCCAGTTGTGCCTGCACAACTTCGGAGAGTTGAGTGAACATCGTGATGTTGGGGGTCATCAACTGCAGTTCGATCTCTCCTTCTACCCCACCCTCGGAGAGCAGTTCTTTGGCCTTCTCGGCATCGTGCGGATAGATGTCCAGTCCATCGCCGACCTCGTCGCTGTAGCCGACAGACGTCGAGGGGAACGGCTGGATGCTGGGCGTGCAGTGTCCTTCGAAGAGGCCCTGGGCGATCTCTTCCCGGTCAAGCGCGTACTGGATCGCCAGTCGCGCGCTCTCCTCGTCGAACGGTGCTTTTTCTGCGTTCACGGCGATGTAGAGGAAGTTGTTCGCCTCACTGGATACGACGTTGAACTCGTCCTCGATGGCCTGATCGATCTGTCCCGGCTGTAGGTAGATCCCGTCGAGCTCACCACTCTTCAATGCGTTGTAGCGGGTCTGGTCGTCGATCATTACCCGGTAAGTCATGGTGGCGACGTTCTGCACGGCGGGATCCCAATAGTCATCGGTCTTCTCGAACTCGGCCGTATCGCCCGGCGTGAAGTCAGTCAGCGTGTATGCGCCGATTCCCACTGGTTCTTGGTCAAGCTTTCCCGCCTTGGCTGCGGTAGGCGAAACCATGATTCCGGATCGGACACCTAGAGCCGTCATGTACGAACCCAAACCATAGGAAACGTCGATCTTGATCGTCGTCTTGTCGATGACCTCAGCCGAGGAGAACGCCGAGGACTCGGCTGCCAGCAGGCTGCCTTCGGCGGCGTTGCGCTCCAGGTTGAACTTCACGGCTTCGGCGTCGAACGGCGTGCCGTCGGTGAAGGTCAGTCCGTCCTGCAGGGTGAGCGTCACGGAGGAGTTGTCTTCGGCGACCTCCCATTCGGTCGCGAGCATCGGTTGCAGCTGCCCCGTCCGGTCCAGGTCGAGGAGCCGGTCGTAGACAGGGCGATAGATCGGCAGGTCCCCGCCGCTGAGGCTCTTCGTAGGGTCCCAACTCGCCGGGAACGCGATCGTGGCCCACCGAAAGTTTCCGGCCGGATCAACGTCGTCCGCTAGCTCGATGGACGTCGGTATGTCGCTTGTTGCCGGGCCTGAGGACTTCGTGTTCGACTCCGGTGCGTCGCCGCACGCTGCAACCAGCAGGGTGAGACAGACGCCGGCGATTCCGACGTGGATCTTCGACTTCATAGCGGTCCAATCTGGGTGTTACGACGATCGCCGACGCGGGTGCTGGTCAACGAGAGAGGTAGGCCGGACCCATTGGGGAGGATGAACACCCGCGGCTCCGATACTCGAAAGCGTAGATCATTTTGTACACAATCGACAACATTGGTGGTCATATTTGCCAGAATCTGGGCCCCTCAGGCGTCAGTATGTACACAACATGTTGCGGGCGCGCCAGTGATGTGTAACAGTTGATCCATTGGAGCCCGCCGCGATGAGTGGCGCCACGACTCCACACATGAACCCATCCGCCGCCTTTTGGAGGCCACCGTGTCTGAGAAGAAAACCCCACCGTTCGCAGTGTCCGGCATCAACCACCTCGCACTCGTCTGCTCCAACATGGAGAAGACCGTCGAGTTCTACGAAGATGTACTCGGCTTCCCGCTGATTAAGACCGTCGAGCTCCCCGGCGGCGCCGGCCAGCACTTCTTCTTCGACATCGGCGGCGGTAACCACCTGGCCTTCTTCTGGTTCCCCGACGCTCCAGCCCCGGCGCCCGGTATTGCCGCCGCTGCTGGAATGCCCGGTGGCGGGGACCTCACCAGCGCGGTTGGTTCGATGAACCACGTCGCCTTCACCATTCCGCTGGACAAGTTCGACGAGTACCGCGAGAAACTCATCGCGGCCGGCGTGAACACCGGCGTCATCCTCAACCATGACGACAGCGAGTCGACAGTGGCTCAGGAAATGCATCCGGGCGTATTCGTCCGTTCGCTGTACTTCCAGGATCCTGACGGCATCCTGCTCGAGTTCGCTTGCTACACGCGCGAACTGACCGACGACGACGTCAAGCACGCTCCGGCGAACCAGACTGCTGGCGCCTAGCCCGCATCGAGCGCGAGAGGGGCTGTTCCTGCCGCCGACAGGAACAGACCCTCTTCGCATATACCTGAAAAGTACGCAGTTACTGGGGTGCGAGAGAACCGCGTCGACGCACCGGCGATAGGCGCACGCCTGAGCGAGCGCGAATCGGCTAGCCGAGTTTGGGCAGCGCGCGCCTCAGTCCGCGCATCCCCTGGCGGATACGCGCCTCATTCTCAATCAAGGCAAATCGAACGTGTCCTTCGCCGCCCGGGCCGAACCCGACCCCGGGCGACACGGCGACGTGCGCCTCCTTGACCAGCATGGACGCGAACTCGACCGACCCCATCTCCTTATATTGCTCGGGAATCGGCGCCCATAAGAACATCGTGCCCCGCGGCGCTTCGACCTCCCAACCGATGTCGTTCAAACCCTTCACCAGTGCATCGCGCCGAGACTGGTACACCGGCTGCACTTCCCTCGGATAGTCCGGCTGTTCCTGCAACGTCACGGTGGCCGCGATCTGGATCGGCTGGAAGGTGCCGTAGTCCAAGTACGACTTCAGTTTCGCCAACGCCCCGACAACATCTTTGTTACCCGCGAGGAACGCCATTCGCCAGCCGGCCATCGAGAACGACTTGGTCATCGAATACAGTTCGACGGCGCATTCCTTGGCGCCGTCAGCCTGCAGGATCGATGGCGGGTTCCAGCCGTCAAAGCCCAGGTCGGCGTACGCATTGTCGTGTACGACGATGATGTCGCGTTCGCGAGCAAAATCGACGACTCGCTGGAAGAACTCGAGTTCTACCGTCGCCGTCGTCGGGTTGTGCGGGAATGACAGCACGATCACCCGCGGCTTCGGCCACGAGTACTCGTAGGACTCAACGATATTTCCAAACAGGTCCTCATTCGTGCCCATCGCGATCTCACGAACCGAGGCTCCGGCGAACAACGGGCCCCAAATATGAATCGGGTAGGACGGCGCAGGTACGAGCGCCGCATCCCCAGGCTCGAGCAACACCCACATCAGGTGGCTGAAACCCTCCTTCGCCCCGATCGTCGAAATGACCTCGGTCTCGGGATCCAGGTCGACGTTGAAGCGCCGCTTGTAGAGATCGGCGAACCCCTTGCGCAGGTTCGGCAGACCCCGCGAACTGGAGTAGCGGTGGTTGCGAGAGTTGTGCGCGGCCTCGGCCAGCTTCTCCACAGCGATCTCTGGAGAGGGCAGGTCAGGGTTTCCGAAGCCGAGGTCGATGATGTCGATCCCGGCTCGACGCGCTTCTACCTTGAGTGAGTCAATGATGGTGAAGACGTACGGCGGCATGCCGGTGATGCGACGAAAATCCATTAGGCGATTCTACGGCGCGGACCATCGCCGCTTTTCGGGGGCACCATACATTAGTTTTCGTGTTTCGACCCGCCCACCCACAGCACAACGGCCATCGCACCGATAGCGTTTAGCCGCCGCCAATCCAGATCCACACGAGAGCGAGACCGACACAGTGAGCGAGACCGAGCTGATCGGCTACGACATCATCGACCGCGTCGCGGTGCTACGGATGCAGAAAGCGCCGGTCAACGCACTCGACGATCGGATGCTCGACGCGCTGCACGACGCGTATCGGCGCGCGGATGCCGATCCTGGCGTTGGGGCGATCATCCTCACCAGCGGCGTGGAGAAGGTGTTCTGCGGCGGGATGGACCTCAAGTGGGCCTGGAGCGCCGACGTGCTCGAGATGCGGGCTTTCATCCGCAAGCTCTATATCGGCACCATGGACGTCCAATATCACCTGTCCAAACCGACCATCGCGGCCGTGAATGCGCCGGCCCGCGGGGCGGGGATCACGCTTTCGATCACGTGCGACATGGTGGTCGCCGCGCAGGAGGCCACCCTCGGTTATCCGGAGATCAACGTCGGTTTCATCGCCGCGATCCACAACGCGCATCTGCCGCAGATCATCGGTCGCGCCAAGGCATTCGAACTGCTCGTCGGAGGGGAGCCCATCAGTGCCGCCGAAGCCGAACGGATGGGCCTGATCAACCACGCCGTACCCGGCGATCGTTTGTTGGAGAAGGCACTCGAACTCGGGCGGCTGATGGCCGGGAAGTCACCACAGTTGATGAACCTGGCGCGTAGCGCGTTCGTTCGACAGAACGACCTCGACTACCGCCGCTCGGTGGAAAACCAGATTGAGGCCCTGTGTACGACGTTCGCCAGCGCCGACAGTAAGGAGGCGATTGCTGCATTCGTCGAGAAGCGCGCACCCCACTGGGCGTAACCCGAGTCCGTTCAGAGCACCGGCGACCAGCCGCTGATCGCGTTACTGGCCGCCGGCCGAACACCCGAGATTAGGCCGAGAGGCCGGTGAACTTCGGTGCCCGCCGCTCATTGAACGCGGCCACCCCTTCGGTGATCTCACCTGTCGCGATCGCTTCGTTCATCAGCGTGTTCGACTCCTCGAACGATGCCGCGAAGTCCTTATCGAAGTGGTCATAGACCTGCTTCTTCATCACCGCGATCGCCCGTGGCGACACGCTGTCAGCGAGTTGCTGTGCGTACGCGACCGCCTCGTCGACGACTTTGCCCGGCGCCGAAATGAAGTTCACCAGCCCCATCTCGTACGCGCGGTCGCTGGTGATGACCCGCGAGGACATCAACAGGTCCAGCGCGTGGCTGGTCCCCACGATCCGCGGTAGCAACCACGACACGCCGTGCTCGGCGATCAGGCCCAACTTGGCGAACGCTGTCGTCATTTTCACGCCCGGCTCCGCGAAGCGGACGTCGCCCATCGTCGACTGCACCAAACCCATGCCGGCCGCTGCACCGTTGATCGCGACGATCAGCGGCTTCGGAAACGACAACGGGTAGGTAATCGGTCGCTCGGCGTTGACGTTGGTCTCACCGGCCTCGCCAACCTCTTCGAGGTGTCCCATATCGGCACCGGCGCAGAAGCCCTTGCCCGCGCCGGTCAGGACGACGGCGCGGATCTCTGGGTCGGCAGCGGCCGCATCGAGCGCCCCGAAGTATTGCGCGCCCATCGGGCCGCTCCAGCTGTTCAACCTCTCCGGGTTGTTCAGCGTGATGACGAGCACCGACCCGCGCCGTTCGGTGAGGACCTTCTGTTGATCGTCCGACATGCAATTACCTTTCAAGGCGACGTTTTAGGTTGCCCCATTCATATCGGTCACGAGCAACGATGGCTAGTACACCGGGCGAGGTGCTTCGTTCGCGACGTGCCAGGAGGCTACGCTGGCGTGCCTCGACCGTCGCGCGAACCGTCACCGTTGTCGGATTCACGGTCGACCTGCCAACCTCCGTCTGGCCCCGCGCTTGGCCCGTCCGCGCGAGGGCCATCAGCGCTGCCCGCCGCGGAACCTGTACCTGCCGCGCCGGGCTGGGGGCCGCGATCGCGCTCATTGCCGGTGAATGAGTCCACCTTGTTCAGTACGCCGTCCACCTTGTCGGCGTACTTGCCCTTGGTCTGCTTGTTCACGAACGAGCCGGCCTTGTCGGCAACCTTCGAAATTTTGTCGGGATTCTTCTCGGCAAACTGCTGCGCCTTGCGCAGAATCTGGTCGAACTTGCCCATTTCCGTCACCTCCGATAGATGTGGTCATCACACCAGCGTGCAACGCCGCGAGAAGGTTCCGAGCCACTCACCGAAACTTCACGACCGGCACCCACAACGCTCACATCGCACCGAGCGCCGCAGGCGCTGATTGGCCGAATGTCGCTGCGCTCAGGAAATGGAGTTATACCACTGCGACAGCGCCTGACCGATCTCATCGGGCGAGTCCTCTTGAATGAAGTGGTCGCCTGAGACCGTAACCTCGCGCTGGTTTGGCCACGCGCGGGCGAACTCGCGTTGCGCGCCGGTGAGGATCGAGCCGGGGTCGGCGTTGACAAACAGTTTCGGGATGGAGCTGCCCGAGAGCCACGAACTGTAATCGTTGACAATTTGGCAGACGTCGTCCGGCTGTCCCTCGATGGGAATCTGCCTCGGCCACGTCAACGTGGGACGCCGACCCTCTCCGGGCTCAGCGAACGGCGCTCGATAGATGGCCATTTCCTCCTCGGTCAGCGTCCGCAGGATCGACGATGGCAGCACGCGCTCAACGAAGATGTTCTTCTCGAGGATGAGCTTCTCCCCGGCTTCGGATCGGAACCCCTGAAAGATGCCGCGTGCGGCTTCTGGCCATTCATCCCAGGTCACCTCACGAACAATCGCCTCCATATAAGCGATGCCGAGTACGCACTCGCGGTTGCGGTTAGCCCAGTCGAACCCGAGCGCCGAGCCCCAGTCATGGACGACGAGCGTCACCCGCTCGGTGACGCCGAGCTGTCGAAGCAGCGCGTCGAGATAGCGCCGGTGCTCGACGAAACGGTAACTGTCGGGCCCCGAGTCGGCGAGTTTGTCCGAGTCGCCCATGCCGATCAAGTCCGGCGCGATGCATCGAGCGCTCGACTGCACGTGTGGAATCACGTTGCGCCACAGGTAGGACGACGTCGGATTGCCGTGCAGGAACACGATGGGATCACCCGTTCCGACGTCGACATAGGCCATCCGGCGACCTAGAACGTCGGTGTATCGCTTTTCTAGCGGCTGTGCGGATAGCGGCATTTCGATTCCAATCCACGCGACATGCGGCGGTGTGGTCAGTGAGTTGGCCAGTCTCCGGTCAGCCGCGTTGGTCTTTGGTCCGGCGGCTGCCGCCGTGCCAATCTTCGGTAGGTCCGATTTCTGAGGCGGATACGCCAAGTGCGGGCAACTGAGGCCGCTCGCGCAAACTACGTTTCAGTTCGGCGAAACCCGGATAGCGTGCGAGTCCAACCACGTGATCCCACAGTTGCGCGGCGTCTGTTTCTTCGGGTAGTCGACTGATCACCGGTCCGAAGAAGGCGACTCCGTGCGGCGGGTCGACATGAATGATCGGGGTGCCCACGTCCTTACCGGCCGCGGCGAGAGCTTCGTCCGTCTCCACCTGAATCAGCGGATCGAGCGAGTCGTCATCGATCGCGGCGGCGTACGTCGTCGATAGCCCGGCCGCGCGCAACGCGTCCTCGGCGAAGGCAACCGTGCCGCGCTCATCGCCGCCGTCTGCGCTCTGCGACAACGGAGCCAATTCGAAGATCTTGGTGCCGAGGGCGTCATAGAGTGCGCCGACGGCGGCGTTGCCTTCGCTCGTACGGACCTGACGGCACACGCGCAGTAGCCGAAGTCCCGCGGTGTGTCCGTCTTCGTACCCACGCGGAAAGTGAGCGTCGTAGTCGACGTCAGCATTGACCTGGCGAAGAGAGATAAATCGCCATTCGGTGCGGTAGTCCCGCTGTCGCATTACCTGACGCACCCATTTGCTGGTCATCCAGGCGAACGGGCAGACGGGATCGAAGTAGAAGCGGAGGTCGGACGTCATAGTTGTGTCCTGTCAGTCGCTGACTTGCAGAGTGCAACGTAGCAACCTGCGTAGCGTTGCGCAAGTCAGCGTCGTATCGTGAGGCGATGAGTAAGGAGCTGGGAAAGTCCTCGGACTGTTCGGTCGCTCGCGCGTTGACCGTGCTCAATGATCCGTGGACGGTGTTGATTGTTCGCGAAGCGCTCATCGCCAAGTCAACGCGCTTCGGACAGTTTCGTGACGCTCTAGGAATCGCCCCCAACATCTTGACCAAACGGCTGCGACACGTCGTTGCTGAGGGACTGATGGAGCGGCGTACTTACCAGGCGCCGGGAGCGCGGACCCGCGACGAGTACGTATTGACCGAGTCGGGCCGGGCACTGAGCATCGTCATCGCATCGCTCGCCGATTGGGGGCGACAGTACCTGGCGCGCCCGGGCAGTCATTCGCCGCTGTTCGTCGACGCACAGACCGGAGTCTCCGCGCGGCTACTGTTCGCCGATGCCGAGGGAATCGCGCACCACCCCGCTGAACTGATCGCCGAGCGCGCCCCGGATGCCGACCTCGCGCGTTAGCGCATCACGGCCGGCATCCGCCAGTACACGGACGTGGCAACGCTGGCCTCGGCGACGGTCATCCGTTACCCCACTTCCACGTTGTCCGGCGGCCGCGTGAGTATGGCGGGGAAGTGGGCCCAGTGGGAGCGCCTACGCCCTGCCGGCGGGTCGGTCTGCTGGCGCCTCGTCCGAGCCGTCGTGGCGCTGGGCGAGCTCCGCCCGCTCGGCAGCCGTCTGGGGCGCGTCGAACTCGGCGCCCGGGTCCTCGACTTCGGTAAACGCCTCTTCGTCGCTGAGGTCGGCGCGGTGCCTGGGGAGCGCGAAGGCGACAAGGGTCCCGGCGATGGCCGCGAACATTGACGCGGCGAAGATGAGCCGGAACGCGTGGTCGGTCGGCACATCAGCGCCATCCACCTCGATCACCTCCGCGGCCAGAATCATCGCAACTACCGCGGATGAGCACGACGTCCCGACACTGCGCAGCAACGCGTTCAGACCATTCGCGGACGCCGTTTCGGTGACGGGCACGGCGCGCATAATCAGCGTCGGCAGGGCGGCGTACGCCAACGCGACACCCGAACTGCTCAGGCAGATCGCGATCAGTAACAACACCAGCGAGCGACCTGTGAACACCATCAGCAGGTACCCCACGGCGATCAGCATTCCGCCGGTGATCAGCGTGACCTTCGCACCACGACGGTGCGAGATGATCGCCGAGACCGGCGCTAGCGCGACCATCAGCACACCGGACGGCAGCAGAAACAACCCCGCCTGCGCAGGGGACATCCCAAAGCCGGCGCCGGGGCTTTCGGGCAGCGTGAGCATCTGCATTGCGCCGAGCATTTGCCCGAACATGCTGAACCCGATCAGCACGGTGGCAATGTTCGTCAGCATGACCGGACGCCGAGACATGGTGCGCAAATCGACCAAGGGGTCTGTTCGACGCAACTCGAACGGGATCCAGCCGACGAGAATCACCGCGGATGCAATGAACAGCCCGATGGTCACGCTGCTGCCCCAGCCCCATGTCGAGCCCTTCGAAATCGCCAACAGCAACGCGAGCATGGCGGCCGACAACAGCAGCGAGCCAACGTAATCAACCCGCCCGGGCGAGCGAACCGTGGACTCCTCCACCACAAACAGGATCAGCACTAGCAGGATGACACCCACGACCGCGCTGAGCACGAACACCATGTTCAGCCCGAGGTTGCTGTAAACGAATCCGCCCAACGGCGGTCCGATTGCGCCGCCGATCCCCATTGTCGCGCTCATCATGCCGACGGCTGCGCCAATGCGTTCTTTGGGTAGCAGGTCGCGCATCACGCTGATGCCCACTGGCACGATCGCGAAACTCAGGCCTTGTAGGCCACGGCCGAGCAACACCATGAACAACGATCCGCCGATGGCACCCACGATCGACCCGATCGTGACGAAGGCGAGGCTCAGTACCAGCATCTTGCGCTTGCCGAACATGTCGGCCAGCCGCGAAATGATCGGCATGCTCACCGCGCTGGTCAACAGCGTCACCGTGACTACCCAGGACGCGTTCTCCGGAGTCGTATCCAGCGTGTGGTGCAGATCCGCCAGCGCGGGGACGAGCGAGGTCTGCTGCAGCGAGATCGCTAGACCGCAGAAACTCAGGACGGCGATGATGGTGCGGACGTTCTGAGTACGTCGAACAGCCGGTCGCGCGAATGACGAAAGCACAAATCACCGAATCATGGATCGCGTAAAGAACTTATCCTAGCGAACGAATTCGTCTGCGCCGAATTCACGCAGTGGGCTGCACGACAACTAGGCTAGCGAGCGCCTTGGAAGCCATCGGCGACGGTGGCCGCGAGCTCGACAAACGCGTGCTCGGTCTCCGGCTTGAGTCGCGAGGTGTCGATCCGTCCACCCACGACCAGGTGTGGGTCGAACGGGATCTCAACAACCGCGCGACACCGCGACTCGAAATGCCGCCGCAGTACCGCCATGTCAACGGTGTTCGATTTCTCCCGGACCGATGCGATGACGGCGACGGACTGCGAGACCAGGTGGCCGTAGCCGTGGGCCACGAGCCAGTCCAGGGTCTTCGATGCACGCGAGGAACCGTCGACGCTCGGCGCACCCACGACCACCAGCGAGTTGGCCTGCTCCAGGGTGCCTTTCATCGCCGAATGCAGCATGCCGGTGCCGGAGTCGGTCAGTACGACGTTGTAATACCGCGAAAGCAGGTCCGTGACTTCGGTGTACTGCCGCTCGTCGAACGCCTCGCTGATCTCGGCGTCCTGGTCGGAGGCGAGCACTTGCAACCGCCCAGCCAGCGACATGTAGCGGGAAATATCGGTAAAGGACGAGATCTCGTCCAGGTGATCGAGCATGGTGCGCACGGATACGTCGGTGACGCCGGTGAGCCGTTCAGCCAGGGTGCCCGCATCGGGATTGGCATCGAGCGCAACTACCCGATCGCCGCGGTACTGCGCGAGCGTGAGTCCCAGGCACGACGTCGTCGTCGTCTTGCCGATGCCACCCTTGAGGCTGACGACCGCGATCTTGTGGCACCCATGGATGGGCGTGCGGACACGGTCGAGTAGGGCGTTGCGCTCGGTCTCCTCCTTAGAGGCGCCGAGGTTGATCCCGCCGAATGACGCCTTGTACAGCACTCGGCGCCACCCGCCAGCGGGGGCGGGCTTGCTCTCGCGAACGAGCGCGGCATGGTTGAAGTCGATCGGCATGATCGAGTTCGGCGCCTGCGGCCCTTGCAGATGGGCTGGTATTGCGGCGACATTCACCTCCGCCGGGACGGCGAAGGCGCCAGACTGCGGAGCCTGCGCTGCGGCGTATGGACTCGACTGCACAGCGGGTCCACCCTGTTGCGCAGCAGGCCCACCTGGTTGCGCGGCCGCGCGCGGATCAGCACCTGCCGTCGGGACAGCAGGCGGCACTGCGGGACCGGGCTCGGGCGGTACGGCGTTCCCGGGTGGCGTCCACTGGCTCCAGGTCTGCGGCTGCGGGGGCGTGGCAGCTTCGTACGCCGCTGGCCCCTCCGCCGATTGTTCCCACGCTGGCTGTCGGGGCCCCGACCGTCCCGGTGCAGGCTGTTCCTGCGGCTGCGGATCGTGGCCCTGCTGTTGCTGAGCGGGCTGTTCCCACCCCGATTGTTGTTCCGGCGCCGACCGCCCCTGTGGTTGCTCGTGTGCCGGAGCAGGCGACATCGGACCGTCCGCGGTCGACCTCACATCGCCGTCCGCGCCCGGCGTCACGTCACCGTCAGTCGGTCGCGGCGATTCGCTACTGGCGGCGCCATCGTGCGCCGGCGGCTCTGACTCATCCTCCGGCACGGCGTGCCGACCGAGTGGGCCTTGCTCCTGCTCGAGACCTGCGGGCGATGAGACGTGGCGCTCCAGGTCCTGCCGCGCCTCGGTTGCCACCGGCTGTGACGTACGCACGTTCTGTGGCCATGCTGCGACCGCACTGTCGGCGTTCTGCGAATCCGACTGCTGTTCGCCGACCTGAGCGTGGCTGTCGGGCTCAGGCAATTCGTTCGCGTGTGGCAGCCGCGGGATCTCGTACGGCGCTCCCGGCCCGTAATGTGCGCGCTGCACGTACGGCACGGCGCCGGGCTGCTGAGACTGCGAACGCCCATCAGGCGAAGCGCCGGGTTGCTGAGCCGACGGTTGGGAGTCAGGCGTTCCGCCCGGCAGCGGACCGGTCTGCACGTGTGACTGCCGCTCCTGCGGGCCACCGGATTCCGATGAGGAGGCGAACTGCGGCGGTGCGGCATCCGAGACGGCGCGCGGCATCGGCGCCGGGTCACGACGCGGCGGCACCTGCTGATGCGCCCAACCGCTAGAGGTGTTGCTGGGCGCGACGTTCGGCATCGGCGCTGGCGGCGGTGGCACTTTCGGCGTCCACGGGTCTGGAATGTCGTGCTGATTCACCTGCGGCGGAAGCCAATTGCGCACGGGGGCCGGTTGCTCGGGCACTCCGGGCTCGGGCGAATCCAGCCACGGATCGGGCGGTAATTGACGCGACGTGCCTGATTCGGCGCCAGGGCTCGTCGCGTCCTGCGGCCGATTCGAATCTGACGTGCTCGGCTGTTCACTCACCAAGAGTTTGAGTCCTCCCGCGGTATGCGCCCTGCGCTGATGCCACCGATATGCATCCGACTACCCTAGTCATCGAAGGTTGGCCAACGGTGCATAGTTCAAACTTCTTTCAGGCAACTGTCTCCGACGGTTCATCGACATGCACTGGATCACACGTACGGCACTCCCCGGCCCGTCGGGGATCCACGAGCCGCACCATTACGTCGGAGCCCCTGGAAGTTCAGTGACAGCAGGGGCCTACATGGCAGTATGGGCGTGGGTGCGATGTGCGCGCCCGATGCTGACGACGAAGACTTAACAACCTCCGCACGCGACACCCAGCGGTCAACGGCGCGGCGGAGTGCAAGGGGTGAGAATGCGCGTTCTAGCGGTCGACTTTGGTACGTCGAACACCGTCGCCGCGGTGTCCGTCGACGGCGCCGCGCCTCGCCTGCTCACGATCGACGGAAGCCCGCTGGTCCCGTCGTCCATCTATCTAGCCGAGGACGGCACGATCGCGGTCGGTCGCGACGCTGACCGGCAGGCCCGAATCGACCCAAGCAGGTACGAGCCCAATCCGAAACGACGCATCGATGACGGCGACATGCTGTTGGGTGAGGACGTCATCCCGGTCCGTCAGGCCATCGGGGCGGTACTCGGCCGTGTGCTGCAAGAGTTCGAGCGGCAGTTCGACGGCGCCCGGCCGGACGTCGTACGCCTCACCCATCCGGCACGATGGCGTAAGTCCCGACGCGATGTGCTGGTCGCGGCGTGCCGCGAGGCCGGCCTGAACGACGAACCAATTCTCATTCCGGAGCCGGTCGGCGCCGCCACCCATTTCGTCACCCAGGGCGGGCACAACATGGCCCCCGGTCAGGCGCTGGCGGTCTACGACCTCGGCGGCGGCACCTTCGACGTAGCCATCGTGCAGAAGACGCAGAACGGTTTCGAGGTCATCGCCGAGGCCGGGCTTCCGGATCTAGGCGGACTGGATTTCGACCACGCGATCCTCGAGCACGTCGGCAAGACGCAGCAGTCCACCGACCCCGACGAGTGGGCTCGGCTCAACCGTCCCTCCGACACGGCCAGCCGCCGCGCACAACGCGCGCTCGCTGTCGATATCAAGGAAGGCAAAGAAGCACTATCGCGGCATCCACATACGGACATCGCGTTTCCGCCGCCATTCCAGGACGTGCACGTCACCCGCAGCGAGTTCGAGGAACTGATTCGGCCCAACCTGGCGCGATCGGTCGAGTTGCTGTCGACGACGATCAGCGAAGCCAACCTAACGCCCGACAAACTGTCGGGCGTGTACCTCGTCGGCGGGTCCTCCCGGGTACCGCTGGTGGCCCGGCTGATCCAAGAGGGACTCGGTGTCACCCCGGCAACACTTGATCAGCCTGAGGCGACGGTCGCCAGCGGCGCGCTGTACCTAAACGTTGGAGCGCAGCCGGGTGCCAAGCCAGCGGCCGGTAACCCGACTTCGTCCATCCCGCCATTGACCGGCCCGCAGTCACGTCCCTCCGGAAACGGACCGCTGCCCGGACGCGCCCCGCTCGATGCGACCCGCAGGGTCAGCCCGAATGACCTGCCACAGATCCGCACCGTGCGACCGCAGGGGCCGCCCGGCAACGTTCGACGCATTACAGGGCCTCCCATGCCCGGCCAGCAGGCGGGACCGCGCCCGAACGTCGGAGCTGTGGGCCCGCGGCCAGCGACCGGCCAACGGCCGGCGAACCCCGCTCCGATGAGCGCACCGCAGCCGCGTCCCAACACCGGTTCAATCAGGCCCACCACCGGGCCACAGCGACCAGCAACGGGCCCGGTACCGCGCCCGAACACCGTCGCGACCAGCGCGCCGAACTCGCCCCCACGCCCGACGAACCCCGCACCGCGCCCGCCGCAGAACGCCACAAATTGGCAACCGGTGATTTGGATCGCGATCGGCGTAGCCACCGTCATTCTGCTCATCATCCTGTTCACGAACCTCTAGCGATACCGAAAGGAGCCCGCCGATGACCTCTCCCGCGCCGCGCCGCATGTCTTCGCTGGTCATCGGTATGGCCGAATCACTGCTATCCCGGGTTCCTCCGGCCACTGCCAACGAGATCAGCGCGATCACCAATCGCCTTCGCGGTCCACTCCAACTCGCGGTCGCCGGCCGGATCAAATCAGGTAAATCGACGGTCGTCAATGGGATGATCGGGCGGCGGGTATCAGCCACCGACGTACGCGAATGCACGCGAATGGTCACCCGATTCCAGTACGGCACCGTCGACCGCGTCGAGGTTCGAAAGAACGACGGCACCGTCATCACGCTGCCCTACGACGGCGACGGCGTGATCCCCGCCGACCTCGGCTGCGACCCCGAGGAGGTCGCCGTAGTCGATGCATATCTGACGTATGACGCGCTGCGCGACGTGACCATCATCGACACCCCCGGCCTCGCGTCACTACACGATCAAAGCGTGGGCCGCACCCAGGCGATGCTGGGCAGCGAGGAGCCCGACGAGCATGGTGCCGTCGACGAACGTTCGCAGCAAGCGATCGCGTCGGCAGAGGCAGTCTTGTACGTCATCACCCAGTCGATCCGGGCCGACGACGCGGACGCGCTCAGCGCCTTCCGCCGCACCTCCAGCGGGCAGACCAGCAGCCCGATCAACGCACTGGCGATCCTGAACAAGGCCGACATGGTGCAGGCAGATGACCCGATGGCTGCAGCGGCAGAACTGGCTCGCGATCACAGCTACACGCTGCGGCATACCGTCTCCCAGGTGCTCCCGCTAGCGGGATTGATGGCGGAGTCCGCGCGCACCGGAAACTTCACCGAGGCTGATGCGCAGGTGTTGCGCGACATTGCCGGACTGGACGAGTCCACTCGACAGGTTCTGTTCATGTCGACAGATTTCTTCGTACGCCCCGAGATCCCCGTCGATGTAGCCGGACGCGAGCGCGTGCTCACCCTGCTCGACTTGTATGGCGCCCGCACCGCCGTCGATGCAATCCTGGCCGACCCGCAGATCACCACTGGCCGAATTCGGGAACTGCTCGAACAGGACAGCGGATTTCCCGCACTGAACAAGGTGATCCTGGGCGTGTTCAGCGTGCGCGCCGACGACATCAAGTCGGCTGTCGCGCTCGCCGCTCTCGAACAACTCGCACACGATTCGCCGCCGCCGGTACGCGACACGATGGCCGATGAGCTCGAGGAGTTGTACCAGCACCCCGAGGCGCAGCAATTGCGCCTGCTCGAGGCGGCGACGCTGGTGTCCACCGGGAAGGTGGACTTACCGGACGAGATGTTCGACGAAGTGCGGATGCTCGTGACCGGAACCGCGCCCGACCAGATGCTCGGCGCACCCGGGGCGACGGCAAATGAACTGGTACAGCACGCGCTAGCCGCGGCCGGGCGATGGCGCGAGTTCGCAACCTTCGGATCTAACCCCGCTCAATCTCGAATCGCTCATACGATCCATCGTTCGTACTTCATGCTCTGGCAGCATCTACGAACCCTCACCGCAGGAGGGACCACTTCATGACCGACAACCAGACACCACCGCAGCAGGACGTCGAGGATGTGCTGGAACTCGCCCTGCGAGAGCGCGCCGTGGAAAGCGACGACGACTACGACGACCAAGCCGAAGCGGATTCAACCGCCGACGCACCAGCCGACTCCGATCCCGAGGCCGCCGCGGCCGACTCGAACGAGGACGGCGAGGACTACGTGCTGTACTCCGAGGTGCGTCCGCACCTGGAGGCGCTGGTCCAGTTGCAGTCCGAACGCGAACAGCTCCTTGACGAGCGCGACAAGATGATCGGGC
Organism: Cumulibacter soli; assembly: GCF_004382795.1. Lineage (NCBI taxonomy): Bacteria > Bacillati > Actinomycetota > Actinomycetes > Geodermatophilales > Geodermatophilaceae > Cumulibacter > Cumulibacter soli. The sequence continues at coordinate 719,763 of NZ_SMSG01000001.1, forward strand.
TATTGCTGTACGCCCGCGACCGAGTCGCATCCGCCGCGGTCGCTTCCCGGATGGACGACAACCTGGCACAACTCGGTATCGAGCTCATCGTTCCGGCTGTCGGCGACCGGTTCGACGCGCAGCAGCACGAGGCCTCGGCGACCGTGTTCACCGAGGACTCCGCACTGCACGGCACGATCGCCGAGATCGAACTTGCCGGATACCGCGACGGCGAACGTCTGGTACGGCACCCGATCGTCACGGTATTTACAACCGATCGCCCGACGTCGACATGACCGCACCCAAACAGGGCTCGGGCAAACGAATCACGCTGTCTCAGCTCGCGCGGCAGACCGCTGATCGCGGTCTGGCGGTACTCGAAGAGCACGACCCGGAAGTCGCGGGGCGACTGTCGCGCATGCGTGGTCGGCGCCCCGACAAACCCACGGTCGTGGTGGTTGGTGAAGCAAAACGCGGCAAGTCGAGTCTGACGAATGCGCTGATCAACGTTCCGGGACTCTCCCCCGTCGACTCACGCATCGCCACGAGCACGTACATCATGTTTCGGCGCGGGCCGAAGACTGCGGCGCGTGCACTGTTGCCGGGAGCGCAAGAACCCGTAGAAGTGCCGCTAGATCAGATGCGCGACTGGGCAACCGACCTCGGCAATCGCGGCGAATACGCGCCACCGCGGCTGATCGAGGTTGAGTGCGACTCGCCCTTACTGGGCAATCTGAATCTCGTCGACACACCCGGCGTCGGCGGGCTGGACGCTACGCACGCCGAGATCGCGCTGCGCGCCGTCGGCCGAGCGACAGCCCTGCTGTTCGTCTGCGACGCGTCCGCACCGTTCACCAAACCCGAACTAGAGTTCCTCGATAAGGCATCGAAGAATATCGATCTTGTTATCTTCGCGGTAACCAAGACCGATGCCTACCGCGGCTGGCGGCAAATCGTCGAGGACAACCGGGCCTTGCTGCGCGAACACGCACCTCGGTTCGCGGACAGCGTGATGATGCCAGTCTCATCGAAGCTATTCGAACAAGCCGCGCTGATGGGGACCAGCGACCTGGGCACCGCCCTGCGCGAGGAATCCCAAATCACCCAGTTGCAGGCGGCCCTGCAGGAGCAGGTCGCGATCAAGGCGTCGGCGTTGCACGAAGCCAATCTGCTGCGCACCATGCGCTCGCAACTCGACGGACTGATGACCAGCCTCGAGGACAGCCGCCGCGCCTGTCAGCCGGATGTGGAGTACGCCAATCGGCTCAAGGAGAACCGCGACCGCCTCATGGCCGCCCGCAAGGCGGACTCGCGCGCCTGGCAGCTGCGCTTGCGTTCGCTGTTGTCGCGGGCACGACTCGACACGATGGCCGACATTCAGTCCGAGAACCGCAAGTTCTTGGCGTTCTGGCGACGGCAGATCGAGGAAATGGACAAGGCCCGACTGAAGGCCATCGGCCCGCAACTCGATATGGCGTTGCGCGCATCGTCGATGCAGATCTTCGACCGCCAACAGGCCCGCATGCAAGGCGTCTCGCGCACCGTGCTGCAGTCGATGTTCGCGCAGAACGAACTGGCCGAGGTGTACGCCGCCCTGCAGCGCCCCCGTCAGGTCGCTAGTACCAGCGGCCCCTCGCGACGCCAGTCCAGCGCCGACGAGAAGGTGCTCACCAACATCAGCATGATGTCGGGCATCTCAATCACCAGCATCACCGGCAGCGGGCTGACCGCCGCGACCGGCGCGGCGATAATCGCGTGGCCGATCGCCGTCGCCGTGGGTGTCAGCGTCGCAGGCTGGATCGTGTGGGCGCGACGTACGGCGTCCGACCGAAACCAACTGAAGATCTGGCTGAACGAGACGCTCGGCGAGACCCGGGCCCGCCTCGAAGCCGACGCATCGGCGTACTTCATCGAGGCCGAGCACGAGTTGACACTGGCCCTGGACCGCGCATTGGTACGTCGGATTGAGACGCTCGACGGTCACATCAAGCAGATCGACCAATCGCTGAAGGTGGACCGCGGCGAACGCGAGCGCCGCGCTGCGGCGATCACGAAACAAATCAACACCGTGCGCGAAGTCGCCGGCACAATCGAGCAACTACTGCCGAGGCTGCGCAATGCCGTCGTACAGCGACGCCAGAAGCCACAGCAGGAAGGCTCGGAAGCACCGGGGACACCGGCGGCAGACGCGCAGAGCCAGGAAGGGAGCGCTCAGCCCGCTCCAGGTGGCGCCGACGCTCAGCCCCAGCCCGCCACAAGCAACGCAGCACCGCCCCAACCTGATCAAGGCGATGGCACACCGGCGCAGCCGGATCAAGCGCAGGCCCCGCAGACCGCCGCCGCGCAGCCCGTACAGACGCAGGCGCAGCCCGCGCAGGCGACCGGCCTACCGCCAGGGCAGAGTGCCGCGGCGGATCCGGCCAGCGCTAGTCCAGCAGGCTCGGGACCGCAGCCTCCGGCGGCCCAGGCCCCTGCCGCGGCTCCCGCGGACACCACACTGCCAGTCACGCCGCGAATGTGGCGGACTCTGGACGAAGGCTCGGCATCCGGCAATGCCACGGATGTCAGCCAGAATTCCGCCGCCGACCAGAATTCCGTAGCGCGGAATGAGGCCGAACCTAAAACCCAGCGCGACCTAACCTCGAGTCTCACGCCTGCCGCATCAGGATCACACGACGAGAACACAGGGAATCAGCCCGCGGCGAAGCCAGCCACGCCCCGAGCCCCGCAATCGGTCGCCGCTATGGCCAGGGCGGCGTCCGCAAGACTCGCGCAACGTCGAGCCGCCGAAAGCGGGGCCGCATCCGCACCGGCACCACCTGCGACGCAGACCTCCACACCACAGGCACAGGCACAGGGATCGTCTACGACCCAGGTACCCGAACAGGCGCCGTCCGAGTCGTCAACGCCGACGGCCGAGGGTGCGCAACCGATGTACGCCGGGGCGCAACCACCCGCCGACGCCGCGGAACCCGACCGGACCGCGAAACCTGCACAACCAGGACCCGACGCGGAGTACCCCGGCGCCACAGACGCCAGCTATCCGCAGCCACCCAGTCAGGGCGATGACCGCCAGGCGTCACCGCTAATTGGACCCGATGCCAGCTACCCGACATCACCGGCACCCGAGGCCGATGCCGGTTATCCGCCACCCTCACCTCAGCCCGACGTCAATTACACGACACAAGGGCCACCAGCGCCGGTCTCGAACTACCCCGCACCCGCGCCTGGCGCCGAGTACGCCGGCACACCACAAGCCGGGTATCGCCAGCCACCCGCTCAGGGCGCCGGCCATCAGCAGCCACAGCCCTCCGGCCCCGGTTCGAACTACCCCACTGCGCCATCTCCTGGATCCGACGCCAACTACCCGTCACCACAACACCCGGGACGACCCGACGCTCACTACTCGGCCTCACAGCCACCGGGACGACCCGACGCCAACTACCCGGCCTCACAGCCACCGGCGACTACTTCGAGTCACCTAGAGCCCCAGCCACCCGGCCCCGGTTCGCACTACCCTGCATCGCCACCGACCGGTCCGATGGCGAGCCAACCCCCACAACCCCCCGCTACGAGTGCCGGCTATCCGAACGCGCAGCCGCCGCATGCACCGCAACCGCCGGGCGCCAACGCCGGTCATGCAGCCGCGCAGCAGCCGACGACCGGAGCATTCGCGGCACCCGCAGCGCCCCCGCAGGTCACCTACTCTCCACTGCCTCCCGACGACGAGCCGGACACGCACAGCACTGCCACACCGGCCGACGGCGGATTTCCTCCGCCGTCCCCCGACACGGCCGCACCCGTCGGAGCGTTCCCACCGCCTGCGCCGTACGCACACTCGGCCGGAGCGCCGGCAGCACCACAGCACCCACAGCACCCACAGCACCCACAGCACCCACAGCACCCACAGCACGGTCCTACCCACGCCGGTCAGCAGTGGCCGCCTACCGGACCAGCAACTCAAGGTCCGGGAGCGGCGGCTCAGACTCAGGACGGGACCGAGCAGCGGACGCCCGGCTCAGCCGGTCAGTTCGGCGCGCCGCCGCACAACCCGAATGAGCACAACACCTAGCGGGCACCTGGATCCTTAGCGCGACAGGAGCCTCGAGCGGCGTGAACTCCGGAAACGTCTCGGGGAGAGTCGACCGCGAGGTTGTGATGCCGATGCGCTGCATCGTCGACCGCGCGATAGTCCACCGGGATTCCCGGTGGAGACGCCGTCGACGATGAACTGCACGCGCACGCCGCGCTAGTCAGGAAGTTATTCGTCCGGGAGTTAGAAGTCCGGCGTCGGGTTACGCCGCGCGGAATCCTCCAGCATGTTGAACCCCAGCCACCCAGCCGAGGCCAGCAGTGCAGCGATCAACACGACGGGCCCGAGGGCGCCATCCATATACAGCGCGGTGAGCGCGAGCGGCAAGTTGAGCAAGACCGAAAGCCAGGGCGCCGACAGACTGCCCATCAACCCGATCGTGGTCATCGCGATGGCCATCAGAGCCACCGCAAACGGAATCCAGAACAGGTGCTGGGCGCTGGGAATGTACGAATCCGAACTCGCCGTGATCGCCAACCATGCGTAGACCACAGCGATAGTCACCTGCGTGATTCCTATGACATACAGCGCACGCTGAGTGCTCGAACCGTGGCGGTCACTGCCGGGCAATGAGGGCCAGCGCACATGAGGGACACCGAAACGGCGGGAAATGGGACGCGTGGAGACCATAGTGACCTTCTTGCCGGGGAAGAGCAGGACCTGTCGGGGAATTCCATCGTAAGCATCTGACCCAATAACCACAATCGCCCCATTAGCCCCATTAATCACAATTGCAACACGAACAACACGTCGCGCGCGCATGCGTGACCCCGCGCACTGATCTATGACAAGGCCCCTAACTGCGCAGTACGATCCCTCCACCGCACCCCGCCTGTTGTGAGCACTCTCGCCCCACCTAGAGGATGCCTGCGCAACGCGCAAGACATATCGTGTAACAACCAGGCGACACCCCGAGACCGAGGAGCACAAAGACGTGACTTCGCAGGACAATCTGACCGTTGAGGACGCCCCGACTAAGCACAAGGAGCTCCTTGCTTGGGTCGCCGAGGTCGCCGCGATGACGCAGCCGGACGCCATCCGCTGGGTCGACGGATCTGACATGGAGTGGAAGCAGATCACCGATCAGCTCGTCGAGGCTGGCACGATCGTGCGTCTGAACGAGGAGAAGCGCCCGAACTCGTTCTGGGCCATGTCCGACCCGACGGACGTCGCTCGCGTCGAAGACCGCACCTACATCTGTTCCGAGAACGAGGTAGACGCCGGCCCGACGAACAACTGGATGGATCCGGCCGAGATGAAAGGGATCCTCAAGGGTCTCTACGCCGGCTCGATGAAGGGTCGCACGATGTACGTCGTGCCGTTCTGCATGGGCCCGATCGACGCCGACGACCCGAAGTTCGGCATCGAGATCACCGACTCCGAGTACGTCGTCCTGTCGATGCGCATTATGTGCCGCACCGGACAGAACGTGCTCGACGCACTCGGCGACGAGCGCCCGTTCGTCAAGGCTCTACACTCGGTGGGTGCTCCGCTGGCCGAGGGCCAGGCCGACGTGCCGTGGCCCTGCAGCGACACCAAGTACATCACCCACTTCCCGGAGACCCGCGAGATCTGGTCCTACGGTTCGGGCTACGGCGGCAACGCCCTCCTCGGCAAGAAGTGCTTCTCGCTGCGCATCGGTTCGGTGCTGGGCCGCGATGAGGGCTGGATGGCCGAGCACATGCTCATCCTGAAGCTGACCTCCCCCGAGGGCAAGACCCACTACATCACCGGCGCATTCCCCTCGGCCTGCGGTAAGACCAACCTCGCGATGCTGGAGCCGACCGTTCCCGGCTGGAAGGTCGAGACCCTCGGCGACGACATCGCCTGGCTGCGCTTCGGCTCGGACGGTCGCCTGTACGCCGTGAACCCCGAGTTCGGCTTCTTCGGTGTCGCCCCGGGTACCTCGTACGAGACCAACCCGAACGCGATGCGCACGATGGAGAAGGGCAACTCGATCTTCACGAACGTCGCGCGTACCGACGACGGCGACGTGTGGTGGGAGGGGATGACCAAGGACGCCCCCGAGCACCTCATCGACTGGCACGGCAACGACTGGACTCCCGCTTCGGGCGCGGTTAGCTCGCACCCCAACAGCCGTTTCTGCACCCCGATCGATCAGTGCCCGGTTCTCGCGCCGGAGTACCACAACGAGCCGAACGGCGTGCCGATCTCTGCGATCATCTTCGGCGGCCGCCGCAAGACCACGATCCCGTTGGTGACCGAGTCCCGCGACTGGCAGCACGGCGTATTCATGGGTGCGACGACCTCCTCGGAGACCACCGCCGCCGCGACCGGCGCCGTGGGCGTCGTCCGCCGCGACCCGATGGCGATGCTGCCGTTCATCGGCTATAACGCCGGCGACTACATCAACCACTGGATCGAGATGGGCAAGAAGTCTGACGCATCGAAGATGCCGAAGGTCTTCTACGTCAACTGGTTCCGCCGCGACGACGACAACTCGTTCCTGTGGCCGGGATTCGGCGAGAACAGCCGCGTGCTGAAGTGGATCGTCGAGCGCATCGAAGGCACCGCGGAGGCCGTGGACACCCCGATCGGACGTGTGCCGGCCGAAGGTTCGCTCGACATCGACGGCCTGGACATCTCGGCCGAGCAGCTGGCCAAGGCGTCGGCCGTCAAGGTCGATGAATGGAAGGCCGAGATCCCGCTGATCGAGGAATGGTTCGCCAAACTGGGTGAGCGCTTGCCCTCGACCATGCACGACGAGTTGAGCACGCTCAAGGGCAACCTCGACAACGCCTAACGCTTCACCTGTGGTGGTTTAGCCCCGACCATCGGGGCTAAACCACCACAGCACGACGAAAGGTCCGCCACCCGATTTCGGGCGGCGGACCTTTCGTCGTACGAGGGTTAATTTTCGCCCTGACCCCGCAGGAACGCTTCCAACTCAGCGCCGATCTCGTCGGCGGTCGGCAACTCGGAGTCATCGGCAGCCAGCAGGCTGGGACGCTCCAGCGACCCCATATAGGCGTCGTACTGCTGCTCCAGCGCCGCGACTACAGGCTTGATCTCGGCCTTGTCGCGCAACTGCTCCTCGATAGCCACCCGGGCAGCTTCGGCGGAGGCATCCAGCTTCGCGCGGCGCAGCCGCAGCCCGGTCACCGCGACCACGCGATCGAGGGCTGCCGCAGCCGTCATCGGCAGTTCCATCTGCGCCAGGTAGTGCGGTACGTGCACGGCGAAGCCAACCGCGTCGTGCCCGCCCTCGCGCAGGCGTAACTCCAGCAGTCCATCGAAGCTAGCCGGTACGGCGACCTTCCCGAATGGACTCGGCGTGCCACCTATCAAAGAGTTGTCCGTGGCATGAGTCAATACGCCGATCGGGCGAGTATGCGGCACACCCATCGGGATGCCATGCATCGTAGTGATCGTGAGCGTGACGCCCAGTTCCTTCACCACGCCGAGCACCGCTGCCGCGACGCGCTCCCACTGATAATCGGGTTCGACCCCGCGTAGCAACAGAAACGCCGTGCCATCGACATCGGTCACCCGGTGCAGTTCGATACTCGGAGCGTCGTACGAGGCGTAGTGATCGGTATCGAAAACCATCGTGGGACGTCGTCCGCGGTAATCGACGACCTGGTCGACGTCGAAACTGGCGACCAGTTGGCTCTCGTGGTGTTCGAGGATGTAATCGGCCACCTGTTGCTGGGTGTGGCCGGCATCGACGAATCCGTCGAGGGCAACCAGCATGGTCGACGCCGACACTTCGTCGGCGTCGATGCCTTCGGCGTACGAGTAAATACCGTCAGGATTCAGCATTATCGAATACCTCAGCTATGTGTGCTCAAGAGTTGTCTGTTCTCAACTACTTGGTCGTGCGCGACTCCCCCGGACGGCGGGGGCATCTGGACGAGTCAACGTGCTGGGACCGTTTGCTATTCCCGTGTGAGCGAAGCAATCACGCCGCTCCGGTAATCACTGTTGCTAAGTACTGCTACTTAGCGTTACTTTATAGTGGTAGTCAACGACGCTAGGTAGGTAACCCGTGGCAAGCCAGATGACCGAGATGCTCAAAGGAACACTCGACGGGATCGTCCTCGCGCTGCTTGCCGACCGGCCCGCCTACGGATACGAAATCACGAGCTGGCTGCGCGATCGGGGCTTCACCGATATCGCCGAGGGGACCGTGTACGCACTCCTCGTGCGCATCGAACGGCGGGCGTTGGTCGACGTGGAGAAGGTGCCGTCAGAGAAGGGCCCGCCTCGCAAGGTCTACACCCTCAACCCGACTGGCCGAGCCCACCTGGACGAGTTCTGGCGCACCTGGAGCTTCCTCGCCGAAGTCATCGAGCAGCTCCGAACCCCCGGCGCCCGCGCGCCCCGTCAGACAGGAGAATAACCATGGTCGCGAAATGGATCGAGACGCTCACCGGACCACTTGAGCAGAAGAAGCAGTACCGAGAGGCGAAAGCCCGAATCCAGGCTCTACCCTCGCCATACCGCCAGACGGCCGACGCTCTCAACCGCTACTTGACGCTGTACGCGGCCGTCACCGACGGCGCCACACTGGTACAGATGCACTCGGATCTCGCCGACCTCCTCGAACGCGCGGCGGCGGACAACACCCCGGTTGGTGACGTGGTCGGCGACGACCCGGTCGACTTCGCCGAAACGTTCGCCTTGGCGTATGGCGGCAAGCAATGGATCGACAAGGAGCGCCAGCGCCTTATCCGTGCGATCGAGGACGCGAAGCGAGACGAACCGCAATGAGCACCGCGATCTCGACCAAGCCCGCGATTCACGTTCGCGGATTACGCAAGTCGTTCGGCGACGTCGAGGTGCTGCGCGACCTTGACCTCGACATCCCCCAGGGCTCCGTCCTCGCGCTATTGGGCTCAAACGGTGCCGGAAAGACGACGCTGATCCGGATCCTGTCGACGCTGATTCCTGCGGACAGTGGTACCACGACGGTGTGCGGGCATGATCTCGATGCGGCGCCGAGCGATGTGCGCGCCGCGATCAGTCTCACGGGACAGTTCGCCGCGGTGGACGAGGTACTCAGTGGCCGCGAGAACCTGCTGTTGATGGCTAAGTTGCGCCACCTTCAGAACCCCGCCGAGGCCACCGACGCACTCTTGGAGCGTTTTGCGCTAGCCGAGGTGGGTTCGCGCAGGGCCGGCAGATACTCCGGCGGCATGCGGCGTCGACTGGACATCGCGATGAGCCTGGTCGGCGACCCACCGATCGTGTTTCTGGACGAACCCACGACTGGCCTGGATCCACAGGCGCGTCTTGAGGTGTGGCGGACGATCCGAGCCCTGGTCGATGCCGGGACGACGATCCTGCTCACCACTCAGTACCTCGATGAGGCCGAGTACCTCGCCGACCGGATCGCGATTCTGCATGAGGGCACCATCATCCGCACCGGAACCCTGGCCGAACTCAAGAGCCTGCTGCCGACCGCCGAAATCGAGTACGTCGAAAAGCAACCCAGCCTCGAGGACGTATTCCTCTCACTCATCGAGGAACCGCGCCTGTCGCCTGAACCAGATTCGCTGCCGTCGGGGGCGACGCCCGAGGCCGACTCGGGAGGTTCATCATGACTGCGCACGCTCTGGCTGACACGCGAACACTGACCGCACGGTCGCTACGGCACGTGTTGCGCAGCCCTGACACGATCGTCACCACCGCGGTGACGCCCGTCGCGCTACTGCTGCTGTTCGTTTATGTGCTCGGCGGCGCGATCAACACCGGCAACGATGGCCCGTACATCAACTACCTACTGCCCGGCGTCCTGCTAATCACCATCGCGTCGGGCGTCGCATATACGGCATACCGGCTGTTCCTGGATCTACGCGGCGGACTGGTGCAGCGGTTCGGCTCGATGCCAATCGCGCGCTCAGCCATCCTGTGGGCACACGCGCTGACCTCCGTCGTGGCCACGATGGGCTCGGTCGTGCTGGTTGTCGCGATCGCCTTCCTGATGGGCTTTCGGACTTCTGCCACGGTCGGCGGGTGGCTGCTGGTCACCGCACTGCTGACGCTATTCGCACTGGCGTTGACCTGGCTCGCCGTGCTGGCTGGCTTATCGGCGAAGTCGGTCGACGGCGCGAGCGCGTTCAGTTATCCACTGATTTTTCTGCCGTTCATCAGTTCCGCGTTCGTACCAACCGACAGCATGCCCGGACCGGTTGCGTGGTTCGCCGAACATCAACCGGTCACGGCGATCGTGAACTCATTACGGGCGACATTTGCCGGCACCACGCCCGGTGCTGACCTGTGGCTCGCGCTCGGGTGGCTGCTCGCGATCCTCGCCGTGGCGTATATCGGGGCGGGCTCGTCGTACCGCCGGACTTTCCGTTAGTGCGGCGCGACGCCTCCTGACGCCTCGAAGCCGCACTCCCCCAGAGGGCACCCACCGGCCACACCTAAGGACTGCTCATGGGCATCCGCATCAACGTGACGAGCGTGCTCGTCGACGACCAGGCCAAAGCACTCGCCTTCTATACCGAGCAGCTCGGATTCGTCCCGAAAACCGACGTACCGGTGGGCGAGTTTCGCTGGTTGACCGTCGTCGGTCCCAACGAACCGGACGGGACGGAATTGCTGCTCGAACCCGACCAGCACCCGGCCGCGAAGGCGTTCAAGGAAGCACTCGTCGCCGACGGCATCCCCGCGACCTCGTTCGCGGTCGACGACGTGGCGCAAGTACACGCCACACTTTCCGCCCGCGGCATTCGCTTTACTCAGCAGCCAACCACGATGGGGCCGGTCGTCACGGTCGTCCTGGACGACACGTGCGGCAACCTCATCCAGCTCACCAGCCCTGCGTGAGCGCTTTAGTCGGTTGAGCGGACGCCCCTACACCGCGACGACTGGTCCGGGCGCTGCCCGTGAGCTGGCTAAGAACGCACAACGGAAGGCGTACGGTCCGCTCCGTGGGTCCGACGACAAGCCGGCGGCACCCGGGACCTCAGCGCTCGAGGGCTTTGTTGATCCGCTCCACTTTCGCGGTGAGTTGGTTGCTGAATCCGGGGCGGATATCGGCTTTCAGCACGAGTCCAACTCGCGGGGAGGACGCCGCGACCACGTCGACGGCCTTCTTCACAACAGCCATGACCTCGTCCCACTCACCCTCGATATTCGTGAACATCGAGTTCGTCTCGCACGGCAACCCGCTGTCGCGTACGACACGAACTGCCTCGGCAACGGCCTCGGTAACCGAGCCGTCGTCCGAGGTGGACGTCGGTGAAATCGAGAACGCGACGATCATGCTGACTCCTTATGAATAAGCGATTTAGGCGTCGAGGTCCGGGTAGCCATAGGAACCGTCCGGGACGACCTGGCGGCCACGCACCTGCAGTTTGCGATTACCCGCCCACACAACCAGGCCGGCGACGGCGACCGCAACGGTGCCCACACCGAATGCCAGGTTCGGCGAGTACTCATCGGTCACGACGCCGGACAACGACGTACCGACCGCGACACCCAGCGCGAGCATCGTGCCGAGCCAGGTGAATCCCTCGTTGGTCTGCTCACGCGGCACAATCTCCTCGCAGATCGTGAACATCGTGATCAGCGAGGGCGACACCGCGATACCGCAGACGGCGACGAACAGCGTCATCAGCCAGATATTCGAGATGATCAGGGTCGGCAACGTCGCGAGCGTAAGCGCACCGAGCAACAGCACCAGGCGGCGGTTCAGCGGAGCGAGCCAATCGATCGTGCCCCATACCAGCCCCGAGAGCATCGATCCGATCGCCAGCGCCGCAATCAGCACACCGGCCATGGACCCGCTGCCCTGTTCGCGAGCGAACGCGGTCAGCACGAGTTCGAAGGTGCCGAGCACCGTGCCCATCGCCAGCGCGACTACGCACAGAATCATCAGACCCGGAATCTTGATCGGCGAACCGGTGCTGCGCAACTGATCCAGATCGCGCCCCGGTGGGGGTTCGGTCCGGGTCTGGGTGGCGAAGAGCAAACTGCCGCAGACGGCGAATGCTGCGGCGACGACCATACCGGTGGTCGCATGACCGCTGGTGGACAGAACCGTGACGAGCACGGGTCCGAGAATGAACACCAGCTCGTCGAGGACGGATTCCATCGCCAGGGCGGTCGGCAGCCGGCTCGATCCCTCCAGCATGTATGCCCAGCGGGCGCGCAGCATGGAGCCGACAGGAGGTATGAATCCACCCGCTATCGCTGCCGTGGCATACAGCATCCAGGCGGGCGCGTGATTCTGAACTGCGACGATGAATAGTCCGGCACCCGCGCCGAACATGATCACGACCGGGACCAGGACACGGCGTTGGCCATACCGGTCAGCGAGACGGCCCAGGATCGGGCCGAGGATCGCGGTGGCGACAGCGCCGACGGCCGCCACCGTACCGCCCAGCCCGTACGACGACCCCGGGTACTCGCCAACAATGAGGAACACCGACCCGAGGCCGACCATCGATAACGGGAGTCGTCCGATGAATCCGAAGAGTTCCATCAGAGCGGTATTCGGGGTGCGCAGAACCTCGCGATAAGGCCCTAACACGCGATCACCACACCGGACACGCTATCGGATCGAATACGAGCATGCGCGCTGACTGGCCAAACAACGCCAGGACCATAACGAACGCCTCGCACCGCGACATCCACCTGGATATGCGTCGATCCGGGCCGCCCGCGAACTAACCGTGCGCGGTTCGTACGACCCGGCGCCGCGCACCGGTCAGCACCACGCCGCGCCCGAGGATCACCCGAACCCACGCGGGCACCGATCACCAGCGAACTTCGTCGATGAAGTGACTCGGCTCGACGCCTTGTCTGCGCACCGACCAGGTACCTTGGAGACACTCATGCGTCCGCCCAGACCCCGGAGGCCAGCCCGATGACGACACCGCAAAACCCAGGTGGCTCCGACCCGGCGGCGACGCCACCGGCGCGACCTCGGCGCGGTAGGCATTGGGCTCCTGGGCAGGACGACGACGACGATCCACACCCCTCGGATTACCAGAGCGCAGAGTCATCCACCGACGCATCGGCGGATACGACACCGAAACCCACCGAGACCGCCCCCGACGCCACTGAGGCGGAGCACGCGCAGACACCCGCGCCCGAAGAGGCCATCGCCGATGAATCCGCTGGATCCGGCTCAACGGACCCGGCAGCGTCATCACCAGATTCAGCCGGCTCCGACTCGAGCGATACCGCCACGTCCGATACGGATTCGAGCGATACAGATTCGAGCAGTACAGCTTCGAGCGACGCCGAGTCGGGAAATACCGAGTCGAAGGCCGTGGAGAGGTCGAACTCCGACTCCACGGCTCCGGACGCAACGGCGCCCGAGACCACATCGGCAAGCATCCCCTCGGCAGACACAACGCCGCCAGGCACCGCGAGGGCGGATGCTACCGAGGCAGAAACTACGCCGGTCGAGGGCTTCGCTCCGCCAGTCGCGGGGGCCTTTGAACCGCCTGCCGCGGGCACTCTCGACTCACGTGGTACGGCAGCCGCAACGGACGCCGCCGAATCGCGGAGCGGTCCACGGCACGCAGCGTCCGGATCTCGTTTTCGCCTGCAACCGTGGATGTTGGTGATCGCCGCGGTCGTGGTGATCCTGCTCGTCGTCTGGCTCGTCATCGGCCTCACCTCCGGAAGCGGGGACGACAACGACGCGCCTTCTGACTCGTCGACAACCTCCGCGGCCCCAACATCAAGCGAAGAAGCTGCACCCTCTTCGGTCGAGGCCGTCGCTCTCCCGCAGGTGCTGTGCATGGGTCAGTCGTACGCGATGCTGGAGCCCGACCTGACTACTGACGAAATGCTCGCTGACCCCGCGGCGCTGGAAGAGAAGTATCCGGGCAGCATCCTGTCGACGATCCCCGCCGGTTGCATCGCGGATTCCACGGAACGCGATCAGGTCGTGCTCGCGCTCGGTCCATTCCCCAGCCTCGCCGAAGCGTGTGCCGCGGGTACCGAGGCCGAAGTGAAGTTCACGGCGTACGAAGGTAGCGCCGACACCGGCTTGACGGCCGCGGCCTGCCCGGGGGCATAAGGATGCAGAGCGCTGCCCCCACGCCACGGGTGCACGTCATCTCCCTCGGCGGCACGATCGCCTCGAGTGCCAGCGACGGGTCACCTGTCGCGCCCGAGATCACCGGGGCACAGCTCGTGGCGGCAGTCCCCCAGTTGCGGGCCGTCGCCGAGGTGACGACCGAACAACTGGCCCAAGTGGGATCGCCCAGCCTTGATATCGACACCGTTCGCCAGGTCGCCATCCGCGGCGCGGCCGCGGTCGCGGACGGTGCGCGGGGCGTCGTCATCACGCAGGGCACCGACACGCTCGAGGAGACCGCGTACCTGCTGTCGTTACTGAACGACACTGGCAGACCGTTCGTCGCGACCGGCGCGATGCGTAATCCGACGATGGCCGGCGCCGACGGCCCGGCCAATCTCCTCGCTGCGGTGAGTGCTGCCGCGAGCGATGAACTCGTCGACGTACGGGCTCTGCTGGCCTTCAACGATGAACTGCATGACCCGCTGTGGGTACGCAAATCGCACACAGCCAGTACGGCGACATTCACCTCTGCCCCTCAGGCCGGACCGATGGGGTGGCTGCACGAAGGCGAGATCCGGCTCGGATATCGCCCGGCAACACCGCCGTGGACCGGTTCGCCCTCGCTCGAAATTCCCCCGGTCGCGCTCGTATCCGCCGGGCTCGGTGAGGACCTGCGCCTCGTCGAACCACTGCCCGACCTCGGGTACGCCGGCGTCGTCATCGCAGGCACCGGCGGCGGTCACGTGCATCAGGACGCCGTTGATCGAGTGACCGCACTCGCTCAGCGGGTGCCGGTGGTGATTGCCTCACGTACCGGCTCGGGGCAGTTACTGCGGCGCACGTACGGATTCCGCGGTGGGGAGGTAGACCTGCTCTCGCGAGGTCTGCTCAGCGCCGGAGGTCTATCAGCGCCCAAAGCGCGGCTGCTGCTGGGGCTCATGCTGGCGCACGACGCCGTCGCTGACTGGCCCTACTAGCCGCGCAGACGACCCTCGTCGCGGCGCCCATCAGCACGTTGGGGCGCCGCTGGATCTGCGGCCGGGTGGCCGCCGGCGTGTCGGCCACCGAACCCGCCACACCCGGCGTCGAGACCCGCCGTACGTGACACCGTCTTCATACCGAGGTGACCGACAGTTTGAGCTGGCACTCTCGCAGGCACGCTGAACGCAGTCTCAGCACAGCTCACGCTGCGTTTTCAGCGCTGCGCGCGACTATCGGATCGCGTCAGAGAGCGTCGCTCGGTGCTCCGGGTGCGCGATCGCGATCAGTCGACCAGGACGTTCATCCAGCGGTACACCGCGCAGATCAGCGACGCCGTACTCAGTGACAAACAGATCGGCGTCCGCACGTGGCGTCGTCACCACACCATCGGCCAGACGCGGCACAATCCGCGATAGCGCACCCTTTGCCGCGGACGACGGGAAGGCGATGATTGACCGTCCCCGCGCCGAGGTCATCGCGGCGCGGACGAAGTCCAACTGGCCACCGACGCCGCCGGCGTACTTCCCATTCATCGTCTCCGCGTTCACCTGCCCGTACAGGTCGACCTCGATCGCCGAGTTGATCGCCCAGAAATCATCGAAGGCGACCAATGAGCGCGGGCCATGCGTGTGATCAATCGACCGGACGGCAAGTTGTTCGTTGTCGTCGGCCCAATCCGCGAGACGCTTCGAACCGAACACCAGCCCGGTGACCGAGACCCCGGGGTCGATCTCCTTGCGCGCGTTCGTGATGACCCCGGATTCGATCAACTCCAGCACCGAATCAGTCATCATCCCCGAGTGATAGCCGAGGTCCTTCTTGCCGGCGAGCGCATACGCGGTCGCATCGGGGACGGCGCCGATCCCGAGTTGAATCGTCGCGCCGTCCGGCACTCGATCGGCGATCAGCGAAGCAATTGTCTGAGCGTCTGGGCTCTGCTTGGCCGCCGGCCACTCCATCACCGGGCTGTCGCTGCGCACGAAGAAGTCCAGATCGCTCAGCGCCACCTTCGTATCGCCGTGACTGAAGGGCACGTTCGGGTTGATCTCGCCGACCACGACCCGAGCACGGCGTATCGCCTCCTGCAGCATGTCGCCGACCAACCCCGTTGAGCACACCCCACCGCGAGGCTCGGACAACTGCACCAGGACCACGTCCAACTCGACGATGCCCTGACGAATGAGCTGCGGAACGCTGCCGAGTCGGATCGGCATCACGTCGACCGCGCCGACCTTGGTCAGCCGCGCCGTCTCCCCTAACCCGCCGAACCCGAAGAACCGGAAAGTGTCGGTCTGCTCCGCATTGAGCGTGTCTCCGCGAGTTACCCCCAAGAAGAGATTGAGCCGCTCGCCGTCACCGACGATTTCTCTACGTTGCGCGACGAGAGCCCGGGTCAACGTGATCGGCTCGGCGGTACCCTGCCCCCAGACCAATGTGTCACCGGGGCGGATGATCTTCGCCAGGTCCAGCGAGTCGGTAGTGAGTTCAGTCGGTTCGGCAGTTCGGTCGCGCAGCACCAGATTCCTCCACAATTGTCACCGGGTTCTCTCCGGCTCGGGCATGAGCGTAACTAATGTGGAGTCGGGCATCGGTGCGTAGCGCCTCGGCACGGCGTCACCACGCCACTGAAGGGAAAGGACGGCGACGTGAGCATTCTCGGCACCCGCGTACTACGCACGGAGGACCCGCGATTTCTCACCGGTCGCTCGATCTACACCGCGGACCTCACTGATCCGCGTCTGAACGGCGCCGCACACGCCTACTTCGTACGCTCGAGCATCGCGCACGGCGTCGTTGAGCAGATCTCCACGGCCACAGCGCGACAGGCCCCCGGTGTCCTCGCCGTCTACACCGCCCGCGACCTGCCGATGCTGCCGGTTCCACCGGGGCTGCGCCCGCTCGAGCCCCAGATGCACCGTGCTCCGCTGGCCACCGATCGAGTCCGGTTCGTCGGCGAACCTATCGCGCTGGTGATCGCGCGCACGGAGGCCGAGGCGCTGGACGCCGCCGAACTGATCGAGATCGATATCGAACCGCTGGACGTGGTCGTCGACGCACACGACGCCCAGCGCGACGAAGTGCTGCTGTTTCCCAGTGCCGGCACCAACGTCACCATTTCCCACGGCCAGCAGGAAGCCGACCCGAGACTGTTTGACGACTGCGAGGTGGTGGTTGAACAGGACATCGTGAACCAGCGCATCGCGGTCGTGCCGATGGAGGGTCGCGCCGGCGCCTGCGTGTGGGACGGCGACGGCCGGCTGACGATGTGGCTGTCGAACCAGGGAGCGCAAGCATCGCAGGCAGAACTCGCGATGATGCTGGGCATCGACACCGCTCAAGTGCACGTCATCACCCCCGACGTCGGGGGCGGATTCGGCGCGAAAGTGCGTTGCGAACCCGAGCACGCGGTCATTGCGGCGGCCGCGCGACTGCTGGATCGAGCAGTGCTGTGGGTCGAACACCGCAGCGAAAACATGCTTGCGATGCACGGACGCGCCCAACATCAGCGGGTACGGATCGGCGGCTCACGAGACGGCACCATCTCGGCGTACTCGCTCGCTCTGCTTCAGGATGCAGGCGCGTATCCGCGGATCGGCGCAATGTTGCCGAACAACACCCTGCGGATGGCTCAAGGGTGTTACGACATCCCGCGCGTCGAAACGAGTTCGACCTCGGTCGTCACCAACACCGTCCCGGTGGTCGCCTACCGTGGCGCGGGACGCCCAGAGGCGGCCGCCGCGATCGAGCGGGCTGTCGACCTGTTCGCCGCGGAGATCGAGATGGATCCCGCCGAGGTGCGCCGCCGCAACTTCGTCGACACTTTCCCGTTCCAGACCCACAGCGACGTCGTCTACGACTCCGGCGACTACCCCGGAGCGCTGGCGAAGGTATTAGCAGCGGCCGGTTACGACACTCTGCGCGCCGAACAGCGCACCCGCCGCGAACGCGGAGATGTCGTCCAACTCGGCCTAGGCTTGGCCACCTACGTGGAGATCACGATGGGTGCAGGCACGGAGAATGCGACCGTTGAGCTGCACCCCGACGGCACCGTCACGGTCCTGACCGGAACCTCTCCGCATGGTCAAGGCCACGCGACGTCCTGGGCGATGATCGTCAGTGACCAACTCGGTGTCCCGATGGAGGCGATCACCGTGCTGCACGGTGACACCGATCTGATTCCGGTAGGCGGCGGCACCGGTGGATCGCGGTCTCTACAACTCGGCGGTGTTGCCGTCCAGCACGCGACCTACGACCTGGTCGAGGAAATCAAGAAGCGCGCGGCGGACGTTCTGGAAGCTAACCCGAACGACATTGAGATCGACAAGCAGAGCCAATCGGTAGTCGTGCGCGGCGCGCCGTCTACCGCGATCCCGTTAGGCGCGTTGGCAGAGACCGAGGACCTGTCGGCCTACCACGTGTACAAGGGCGAATCACCCACTTACCCATTCGGCGCGCAGCTCGCAGTGGTCGAGGTCGATACAGAGACCGGCTTCGCTCGGCTGCGGGACATCTTCACCTGCGACGATGCCGGGAAGATACTGAACCCGATGCTGTTTGACGGACAACGGCATGGCGGTATCGCTCAGGGAGCGTCGCAGGCGTTGTACGAAGAGTTCGTGTACGACGAATATGGCAATCCGATGACCGCCACCCTGGTCGACTACGCCTTCCCCACCGCCGCCGACCTGCCGGAATATTCGCTGAGCACCCAGGAAACGCCGACACCGCACAACACTCTGGGCGCCAAAGGAATCGGTGAAGCAGGCACGATTGGCGCGACTCCGGCAGTGCATAACGCGGTGATCGATGCCCTCGCACCATACGGGGTACGGCATCTCGATATGCCACTCAGTCCGCAACGCGTGTGGCAAGCCATCGATGAGGCCACCGTCGCACCGAGTACCCGCAGAACCTGGATCAACGAGTACACGGTCGACTAGCAGCCCCGCGGTAAGCGACGCGCTAGCTCGCGGTTAAGATCTGCTGAACCTGATTGGCCGCGAGCCCCACTGAGGAGTATCCCGAGAATGCACCGCTGGAAGCGCGATGTCGGCAGCATGCTGACCAAGCGTCGGTGCATTGATCTTTGCCGCGTGTCAGCCTGCCGCTGTCGCGCGATCTAGACCCCTCGAGCAGTTACTCAGCGCCGCAGCGCGCGCCCTTTCGCATCTTCAAGGACTCTTAGCTACCCATGTCACGCCGCGCCTTCGTATTCACCACGCTTGCAATCACCGCCACCACAGCACTTTCGGCCTGCTCAACCAAGTCCGAAGGTTCCTCCCCCGCCGACAGCAACGGCGTCGCCGCCGACGTCGGCGTTACCGACGACACCATCACCCTGGGCGTTCTGACCGACCTGTCCGGGACCTTTAAAGATGTCGGAATCGCCATGACAGCAGGCAATCAGGCCTGGGTCGATGAGATCAACGCATCAGGGGGAATATGCGGGCGCACGATCGAGATCGATATCAAAGATCACGGATACAAACCCGAGAACGCGATCTCCCTTTACGAACAACAGAAGGGCAGTTCGCTAGGACTGCTGCAACTGCACGGATCGCCGACCCTAGCCGCACTGAAGGAACGCATCACCACGGACGAGGTGCTCTCGGTGACCGGCTCTTGGTCCTCGGCCAACCTCGACTCGCCGTCGGTACTGACGGTCGGCCAAACTTACGACGTCGAGATCATCAACGGGCTGGCGTGGTTCACTGAGCAGGGCTTCATCAAGGATGGCGACACGATCGCGCATATCTATGCGGACTCCGAGTACGGCCAGAACGGCCTGCTCGGGTCACAGTTCTACGCCGAGCAGCACGGGCTGAATTTGATCGAGGTTCCCGTTTCCGCCAGTGACACCGATATGGCGGCGACCGTCACCAAACTGAAGAGTCAAGGGGTCACGGCGATCGCCCTGACAACCAGCCCGGCCGCCGCGGCAGGCGTCGGCATCCAGACCAAAGCACAGGGCCTCGACGTACCACTGCTCGGCAGCAATCCCAGTTTCAGCACGACCTTCTTGAGTGACGATCAAACCTACGCGGCGCTGGATCGCTATTATGTCGCGAGTTCCGGCGATTCATTGGGCTCGGAGAATCCCGCCGCAGCGGAGTTGCTGCAGCAGGTACAAGACTCGACTGAGGACGCACCGAACGACGCGGCAGTCATGGGCTACACATTCGGGCTCGCATGGCAGGCGATCCTCGAGACAGCGTGCGACTCCGGCGACCTCACCCGGAGCGGGATTCTTGCCGCGAAACAGCAAGTCTCTGCGATAGATACCAACGGCTTGACCGGCACGCTGGACTTCTCGGTTCCGGGGGCTCCGTCCTCCCGCACGGGCTTCTTGGCGCAACTCGATGTTGACGCCGTCAGCGGGACAACCGTCGTCGCAGAACTGTACGAGTCACCGGAAGCCGGCGAGTACGCCGCACCATTCGAGGAGTAGGCGTCTATCGCTTCGCACCTGCGGCGGTGAGGGCGGACCCATACCGGCGCACCGGTTTGGGAGAATAGGTTCATGGATCGCACCAACGAGACCTACTTTGCCGACGTCGTAAGCAATGAGTTGCTCACCCCGCACATGCGGCGCATCGTGTTCGCGGTGGACGGCTGGACGTCATCGGGTATCGCCGATGAGTGGGTCCGACTATTCTTCCCCAGCCCGGGTGGCGAGGATGCTGCGCTCCCGGTGAGCCAAGGTAAAGGATGGTCATTCCCGGACGGCGTGCCACGAGAGGGACGTTGGTACTCGGTTCGCGCTATTGACGGCGCCCGCCTCACAATCGACATCGTGGTCCACGAGTCGGGCGTCGCGGCGGCCTGGGCGGCGACAGCCGAACCGGGTAGCCGAATCGCGATCACCGGCCCAGATGGGCGCTATGGAGCCGATGTAGCGGTGGACTGGGAGTTGATCGCGGCCGACATGACCGGCCTACCCGCAGCGCTTCGCATCCTTGCCGAATTGCCCGCGGGACGCCGCGCGATCGCCGTGCTCGAGGTCCAGGACGCCGCGGATGAACAGCCGGTGAATTCCGCCGCTGACGTCGAGGTCCGGTGGCTACATAATCCGCAACACGGACACGCACCGAGTCTGCTCCCCGCGGCAATTCGCGACCTGCGTTGGCTCGACGGTTCCCCGTACGTCTGGATGAGCGCCGAAGCCGCTGCAACGCGGGACATCCGCTCGTTCGCGCGCCGCGACAAAAAGGTGCCCAACGGCTGCGCACACGTAGTCGGCTACTGGAGCATGCGGCGCAATACCGCGCGCTGACATCGCGACCCCAGGACAGTCCCCACCCTTCGTCACGCATATATCGGCGATGCCCACCCCAAGCACGCCCACGCCGGCATTCCATCGCCAACATCCGGTCGATCGACCAAGGTGCCCCGGCGAGTCGCGCGAGCCCGCATGCGGCACGCCACACGAAGGGCAAAAGTTGCCAGAGGCCACCGATAACGGCAAGGATGAAGGCCCGAGCGGCAGAAAGAGGCAACTGAGATGGCGAACCACCCGCGGGCGGGTCAGCGTGCGACGAAGGACGACCTCGTCGACATCGAGGAATTGTTCGCGGCGTACTACCAACGGCAGCCCGATATCGCCGACCCCACCCAGAAAGTCTCCTTCGGCACTAGCGGACACCGCGGCTCGTCGCTGAAGACGTCATTCAACGACGCACACATAGCCGCAACATCGCAGGCGATCGTGGAATACCGACAGAAGGAAGGTATTACCGGCCCACTATTCGTCGGCCGCGACACGCACGCGTTATCTGGTCCGGCGAAACAAACTGCGTTGGAAGTCTTCGCCGCGAACAACGTCCGCGTCGTCGTCGACGCGCGCGGCGGGTACACGCCGACGCCAGCGATATCGCACGCGATCTTGACCTATAACAACTCCGGCCGATCGGATCGGGCTGACGGTATCTGCGTCACCCCTTCGCACAACCCTCCTACCGACGGCGGTTTCAAATACAACCCCCCGCACGGCGGTCCCGCTGGGGCCGACGTCACCAGCCGCATCCAGGACCGCGCGAACGAACTGATCGCGACCGGGCTCGGCGGCGTGAAGCGAATCGGCATTGAGGAGGCGCGGTCCGCACCGACCACCGGTGTCCATGATTACCTGGATGCGTACGTATCTGACCTCAGTTCGATCATCGATATGGACGCGATCCGCGAAGCTGGTATCCGGATCGGAGCCGACCCGCTCGGCGGCGCATCAGTCCACTACTGGGCCGAGATCGCCAAACGTTATGACCTCGACCTGACGGTCGTCAACGACTCAGTCGACCCACAGTGGGGATTCATGACACTTGACTGGGACGGCAAGATCCGGATGGACTGCTCCTCGCCGTATGCGATGGCCTCGCTGGTCGCGAACAAAGACAAGTTCGATATATCCACCGGCAACGATGCGGACGCCGACCGGCACGGTATCGTGACTCCGGACGGCGGGTTGATGAACCCGAATCACTATCTGGCCGTCGCGATCGAGTACCTGTTCACCTGCCGGGCGAACTGGTCGCCGTCCGCTGCCATCGGGAAGACACTGGTGTCCTCCTCAATGATCGATCGGGTGGCCAACGCACTGGGCAGGCAACTCATCGAGGTCCCGGTTGGGTTCAAGTGGTTCGTCAACGGGCTCGCCGACGGCTCCATCGGATTCGGCGGCGAAGAGTCCGCCGGAGCGTCGTTCCTACGACGCAATGGGAAAGTCTGGACGACGGACAAGGACGGGATCATTCTCGCGCTACTCGCCGCGGAGATCCTTGCGGTCACTGAGAAGTCGCCGTCGCAATTGTACGAGGCGCTGACCGAGCAGTACGGCACGCCGGCCTATAGCAGGATCGATGCGCCGGCAACGCCGGAGCAAAAGACGAAGCTCGGCAAACTGAACGCGGCCGCCGTGACGGCCACGACGCTGGCCGGCGAGGAAATTCTGTCGAAAACGACCGAGGCTCCTGGGAACAAGTCACCACTCGGCGGGCTGAAGGTCTCGACCGAAACGGGCTGGTTCGCGGCGCGCCCCTCGGGCACCGAGGACGTCTACAAGGTGTATGCCGAGTCGTTCAAGGGCGAACCCTCGCTGGCGAAGATCCAGGCCGAAGCACAGCAGGTCGTGCACGACGCTATCGGCGAGTAACGCCGGTCCTGTCCGAGGACCCACCCGTCCCGCCATCGCCCTGGCACAATTGGCGCATGACATCGGCACCCAGACCATCTCCCGAGCCGACCTCCGCGAGGCGGAGATCCCGGGTTCGTGTTGGTCCGGCGCTGATCGTCGCACTCGTCATCGCGGCCTGGCTGTCGATCGCTGGCCTCGGTGGCGCCTCATTGGGCAGCCTTGGACAGGTCACCTCCAACGACGAATCTTCGTGGCTGCCGGAGTCGGCGGAATCCGTGCTCGCGAACGCGAAACTCGCTGAACTTGACGACACCGGGGCGCTACCGGCGCTCGTCGTACTTCTCGGCGATTCCGTGGGACCGGACCTCCCGAATGAGGGCGGTACTCAGCCCGGAGGGTCAACCAGTCCCGGCTCGGACCCATCGGGAGGACCCGAGTCGCCATATGCCAGCTACGGCGCCGATGTCGCCGCCGAGGTTTATATCGACGACGTCCCGCTGAACGACCTGTTGGCTGTCGGCCAGTCGGTCACCGCCGTGCCTGCTAATGACGGTTCCGGCATCTTGCTCATCGTGCCGCTGGACGCGAAGCAGATGGGTGAAACGCTCGACGATGGCGAATCCCAACTGGCCATGACCGTCGATCAACTGCGTGAGTCGCTTACGCAGGTCACGGGCGCCGAACAAATCTTCATCACCGGTCCGGCCGGATTCGCGAACGACATCAGCGCGGCATTTGCGGGAATCGACGGCGTCCTGCTACTAGTCACCCTCAGCGTCGTACTGATCATCCTGCTGCTGGTCTACCGATCCGTGGTGCTTCCGCTGATCGTGCTATTCACTTCTGTCAGCGGACTTGCCCTGGCTGGGTTCGTGGTCTATCGCTTGGCGAAGGCCGACGTCCTCGTCGTGAGCGGGCAGACCCAGGGCATTCTGTTCATCCTCGTGGTCGGCGCGGCCACCGACTACGGACTGCTGCTCGTCGCCCGTTATCGCGAGGAACTCGAACGACACGAGCGTCCGCTCGATGCGATGAAGGTGGCCTGGCGGGCGTGCCTCGAACCGATCGCGGCATCCGCCGGCACTGTCATCGCGGCGCTGCTGTGTCTGACGCTGTCCGATCTCAACTCCAATCAAGGACTCGGACCGGTTGGCGCAATCGGCATCGTCGCTGCTTTGGTAGCCGCGCTCACGCTATTGCCCGCACTTCTCCTCCTCGGCCGCGGCGTATTTTGGCCACGGATCCCCCGATTCGGACACGACCCCGTCGAGAAACAGGGGTTGTGGGCGCGGATCTCGCACCTCGTCGAGGCCAGACCACGTCAGATCTGGCTCACGGTCGCCGCGATTCTGATCGCCTTCTGCTTCGCCGTACCGACATTCAAAGCCAATGGCACCAGCGAGGCCGAGGTCTTTATGACCGAGGTTGACGCGGTCACCGGACAAGAGATCCTCGACGAACGTTTCGATGCGGCAGCAGCCGATCCGATCCAGATCCTCGTCCCAGCGATCGACGCTGGCTCTGTGGCCGACGCCGTTGAAAATGTCGAGGGCGTCGAGGGTGTATCCGTCGGATCCCAGGAAACCTCGGACGGTTACGTCGAGGTGAGAGTCATCGCTGAGGACGCCGGTCACACCGCAGACCTCGTCACCGAGATTAGGCCGATCGTGCACGCGACCAACTCTGATGCGATGGTCGGCGGCCGGGCCGCAGTGGACGTCGATACCCGCGAGACGGCTCAGCGAGACCTCACTGTCATCATCCCGGTGGTGCTCGTGGTCGTGCTGGTCATCCTGATCGCACTGCTACGCGCGATCGTCGCACCGCTGATGCTGATCACCGCGACCGCCGTGTCGTTCGGCACGGCGCTGGGGGTATCGGCACTGGTGTTCAACCATGTGCTCGACTTTCCCGGCGCCGACCCCACGGTGCCACTTCTCGGTTTCATCTTCTTGGTCGCGCTCGGCGTCGATTATTCGATCTTCCTGATGACGCGTGCTCGCGAAGAGGTCGGCACACTCGGCCCACGCGACGGCGTCGCTCACGCACTTCGCGTGACCGGTCCGGTGATCACGAACGCCGGGGTCGTGTTGGCCGCGACGTTCGCCGCATTGTCGGTGCTACCGCTGTTGTTCATGGTGCAGATCGCTTTTGTAGTCGCCTTCGGCGTCCTCCTCGACACCCTCGTCGTGCGCTCATTCCTGGTTCCGGCGATGGCGATCGACGCCGGCCGACACACCTGGTGGCCGTCCCGGCTCAGCGCGGATCGAGGAACCGATCGGGCCGCAGGAAAAGAATTCCACCCAACGCACACGTAAACCCTTCCGCATGTGTCCGCGGTCACCTAATGTGACGGGTGGTTGATCCACCTGTCAGGTTGTCTCGCCTCACGCAGCACCATTCCGCGTGGGGCGAGTCGGATCCGCACCGCCTAGGAGGAGCGAGAAAATGAAGGTCAAGGCAGCAATCATGAAGACCCCGGACGCCCGGGAGTGGTCGGTCGAGACCATTGATGTCGGCGACCCGGTAGCCAGCGAGGTCCAGGTCAAATTGACCGTCTCAGGCTTGTGCCACTCGGATGAGCATGTGCTCAACGGCGCCACCCCGATGGCGTTCCATCCGGTTCTTGGCGGGCACGAAGGTGCCGGCGTCGTGACCAAGGTCGGGCCCGGAGTCACCGACTACAAAGAGGGCGACCACGTCGTCCTCGCGTTCATCCCGGCCTGCGGTAAGTGCCGCCCCTGCTCGAAGGGCTTGCAGAATCTCTGCGACCTCGGCGCCGGTCTGCTCACCGGTCAAGCCATCTCCGACGGCACCTTCCGCTACAACACCGAAGGTGGCGATCCCATCGTGCCGATGTGCCTGTTGGGCACCTTCTCGCCGTACGTCACCGTGCACGAGGCATCGGTCGTCAAGATTGAGGACGACATTCCGCTGGACAAGGCCGCGCTGCTCGGCTGCGGCGTGTCCACCGGTTGGGGTTCAGCCACCGAGATCGGCGGCACCAAGGTCGGCGACACGGTCGTCGTCATGGGCTGCGGCGGCGTCGGCATGAACGCCGTCCAGGGCGCGGCCTCCGCGGGCGCGCGCTACGTCGTTGCCGTCGACCCGGTCGAGTCCAAGCGCGAGAAGGCGATGGAACTCGGCGCCACCCACGCGTTCGCCTCCATGGAAGAAGCAATGGAGCCGGTCAACGAACTGACCTGGGGCACGATGGCCGATGTCACCATCGAGACCGTCGGCGACGTTCAGGGTGAGGACATCAAGGCGTGCACCGACATCACCGGCAAGGGCGGCACCATCGTCGTCACCGGCATGGGTGATTACCAGAAAGAGGACGTCAAACTCTCGCTCTTCGAGTTGACGCTGCTACAGAAGCGCGTGCAGGGCGCGATCTTCGGCGGCACCAGCCCGCGCACCCAGATTCCGCACCTGGTCAACATGTACCGCTCGGGTCAGCTCAAGCTCGACGAACTGATCACCAAGGAGTACACCCTGGACCAGATCAACGAGGGCTACCAAGACATGCGTGACGGTAAGAACGTCCGCGGCGTTGTCCGCTACACCGACGCAGACATCGTGAGCGCCTAGACCCACCACCGAAAGGCACCCGCTTTCTATACTGGAGAGTGGGTGCCTTTCGGCGTTTCTGGACAGTTGCCGCGATCCGACTGCAGTACGACGATGCGCGCCTGGCAGGCTGTCTATAGAAAAATGATCCTGAGGAGTGTCATGAAGTTGAACGCAGCCGTCCTGAACGGAGTCGGGCAGGACTGGGAAATCCGTGAGATCGAACTTGGCGACCCAGTCGCCGGCGAGGTCCAGGTCAAACTGACTGCATCTGGCCTGTGCCACTCCGACGAGCACCTGCGCACCGGCGCCAGCCCGGTACCGTTCATGCCGGTCATCGGCGGCCACGAAGGGGCCGGCGTGGTGACGAAGGTCGGACCCGGCGTCAGCGATTTCGAGGAGGGCGACCACGTCGTCCTCGCTTTCATTCCGGCGTGCGGTAAATGCCGGATGTGCGCCAAGGGTCTGCAGAATCTGTGCGATCTCGGCGCTGGGCTGGTCAAGGGGAAGGCCATCGCCGACCGCACGTTCCGTTACACCGTTGACGGCCAGCCGGCGATTCCGATGTGCTTACTGGGCACCTTCTCGCCGTACGTCACCGTGCACGAAGCGTCCGTCGTGAAGATCGAAAAAGACATTCCGCTGGATAAGGCCGCACTGCTCGGCTGCGGCGTGTCCACCGGTTGGGGTTCGGCCACCGAGATCGGCGGGACGAAGGCCGGCGATACGGTCGTCGTGATGGGCTGCGGCGGCGTCGGCATGAACGCCGTCCAGGGCGCGGCGGCCGCTGGGGCGCGCTACGTCGTTGCCGTCGATCCGGTCGAGTCCAAGCGCGAACAGGCCATGCAGTTCGGCGCCACCCACGCATACGCCTCGATCGAAGACGCCATGGGCCCGGTCGCTGACATCAGCTGGGGCACGATGGCCGATGTCAGCATCATCACCGTCGGCGACATCCAGGGCGAAGACGTCCAGGCTGCCGCCGGTATCACGGGGAAGGGCGGCACCATCGTCGTCACCGGCATGGGCGACTTCGCCAAGCAAGACGTGAAGTTGAACCTGTTTGAACTCACCCTGCTGCAGAAGAACCTTCAGGGTGCGATCTTCGGCGGGATCGGTCCGCGTCAGCAGATTCCGCAGTTGCTGGGCATGTACCGCTCGGGTCAGCTCAAGCTCGACGAGCTGATCACCAAGGAGTACAAGCTCTCGGAGATCAACCAGGGCTACCAGGACATGCGCGATGGCAAGAACATCCGCGGCATCATCCGCTACACCGAGGAAGACTGGGCCGGCCGGTAACACGGGCTTCGACACTCCGATTCCAGCAGCACCCGACGCGCGGGTGCGCCCCATCGCCAGGGGCGCACCCGCGCGTTGTCGTCGGATAACCCAGCTCTCGATCCGTTGTACCGATCGAGAAGTCCGAATGTCGGACGGCGGTGGCGTTGTCAGTCTCATAGTGATGTGCTGATCACAGCATTGACCGCGCGAAAGGATGCATATGAAGACCAAGGGTGCTGTATTGCTGAGCCCAGAGGACAAGGAGTGGACGGTCACCGACATTGACGTCGGCGAGCCGGTCGCTGGTGAGGTCATGGTCAAGCTCGCTGCTTCTGGCCTATGCCACTCCGACGAACATCTGCTGACCGGGGCGAGCCCGATCCCGACGTATCCAATGATCGGCGGCCACGAAGGCGCCGGCGAAGTGGTCAAGGTGGGTGAAGGCGTCACCGGTATCGAGGTCGGTGACCACGTCGTACTCGCGTTCATCCCCGCGTGCGGAAAGTGCCGCCCATGCTCCAAAGGACTGCACAACCTGTGCGACGAGGGCGCGCGCTTGCTGACCGGTCAGGCAATCGCCGACGACACGTACCGAGTCACCAAGGACGGTCAGCCCGTACCGCAGATGTGCCTGCTGGGCACGTTCTCGCCGTACGTCACGGTGCACGAGCACTCGGTGGTGAAGATTGAGAAGGACGTCCCGCTGCACAAGGTCGCGCTGATTGGCTGTGGCGTCTCCACTGGCTGGGGCTCGGCTACTGCGATCGGTGAGGTTTCGGTTGGCGACACGGTCGTGGTCATGGGCTGCGGCGGCGTCGGCATGAACGCCGTCCAAGGCGCAGCCGCCGCCGGCGCGCGCTACGTCGTCGCCGTAGACCCGGTCGAACTCAAGCGCGAGAATGCGATGGAACTCGGCGCCACCCACGCGTTCGCCTCCATGGAAGAAGCAATGGAGCCGGTGAACCAACTGACGTGGGGCACGATGGCCGACGTCACCATCGAAACCGTGGGTGACGTGCAGGGCGAAGACCTCAAAGCCTGCACCGACATCACCGGCAAGGGCGGCACCGTTGTCGTCACCGGCATGGGTGACGCTGCCAAGGAGGACGTCAAACTCTCGCTCTTCGAGTTGACGCTGCTACAGAAGCGCGTGCAGGGTGCGATCTTCGGCGGGACGAGCCCGCGTACGACGATCCCGCACCTGGTGAACATGTACCGCTCGGGTCAGCTCAAGCTCGACGAACTGATCACCAAGGAATACAAGCTCTCGGAGATCAACCAGGGCTACCAGGACATGCGCGACGGTAAGAACATCCGCGGCATCATCCGCTACACCGAGGAGGACTGGGCCGTATAGGTCTAGTCTCATCCGGCCGACGCATAGGCGTCGGCATGGGGCACAGACACCCGAGGGGCGGCGGAACATAGCGTTCCGCCGCCCCTCTCTGTGCGGGTATCGGCCGTACCTGTCGTGGGCGCCTACGCGGCGAAGACAGCGCCTCGATTCTCCGGCGTCGTAGCGATGACCACCCTCGGCTCTGGCCGAGCGGGCATGAGCACTCGACGCGCGAGCCGTGAGTACGGCGCCCATGCGGTCGGACGGCGAACCGACGCCCCGGTGGCACGGGCGAGCGCGTCGAACACATCCTCTATATAAGAGTCATAGAGCGGACGCCCGACGCTCATCCACCACAATCTGGCTTTCACGCCCGATCGGAGCTGCACCCGGTGCCGAACCTCGCAAGCGAGTCGGTCTTGGCGGATTTCATACGCATGAGCGCCGACTAACGGTCCCTCGACCGGGTGCTCGCCCTCGGCTAGGTCGAGCGGACCAAACATCGGATGCCCCGGACGCTCCGCCGCATCCAACGTCGCCAGCGCCTTCCGTACGTCGCATGCTCGAACTGGGTATCGGCGGCGTCGAGTTTCGGTAATCACTTCGGTCCTCCCATCGCCTCTGCCGATAAGTCTGGCGGCTCGGCGCGCTGAGCGGATCAGCCCAGCGGATGAATCCATGTCCCCCTCAGGGACGATGCGACCGGCGGCCGCGTTCCACTCGGTCGACCGGGCAGTGCGCGAGAACGAACCGACCTATGTAAGGTTAGGCAAGGCTAATTTACTTTGGGCGAGCGAGGAGGACGGATGGCGAGAACGGTCGTGGTCACCGGGGCCGCGTCGGGCATCGGTCGTGCGCTCGCCCTCAGTCTCGCAGCGGACGGGGCCAACCTCGCATTACTCGACATCGCCGCCGAACCGCTCGCGGACCTCGCCGCCGAATGCGCCCTGCACGCGACGGGCGACCACATCACGCATCGCGCAGTCGATGTCGCCGACTCTGTCGCGGTCGAGCGCGCCTTTGCCGAGATCACCGCTGAGGTCGGCCCGCTGGATGCCCTGGCATGTACCGCCGGAATCCTGCGTCCTGCCGGGCTGAGCGACACCACCGCCGAGAATTGGGACGCGCACTTCGCAGTCAACACGAATGGCGTCCTACATTGCCTACAGTCCGCTACCCCACGCCTGCGTGATCACGGATCGGTCGTCGTCGTCAGCTCTAATGCCGCTCGGGTACCGCGCACCGGGATGCTCGGGTACGCCGCGTCGAAGGCCGCGACCTCTGCGTTGGTGCGGTGCGCTGGGCTAGAGCTCAGTGGCCGCGGAATCCGGTGCAATATCGTAGAACCCGGCACGACCCTGACCCCGATGCTTGACTCGCTGTACAACGGCGCGGAAGGCGTGGCCCACGCGATTAGCGGAGATCCCGCGACGTACCGACTCGGGATCCCGCTTGGCCGGGCCGCTGAGCCCGAGGACGTCGCCGCGGTCATCGGTTTCCTACTTTCGGATGCCGCGCGCCACGTCACCCTGCAACAGTTGTACGTCGATGGAGGTGCGTCGCTGTGACCACGGCGATTCCCACACAGATGTCCACCGGAGCCGCGACCGCTACCTTCCTCGGCGATTGCGGTCGGGTTTCTGCCGACATCACCCATACCTGGGTGACGGAGAGCAGTGATCAGGACTGGGCCGACGTGGTTACCAGCGCATTGGGACCTGAAGAACGCGCGATCGCGTCCCTCGCATTCCGCTCGCAGGGCGCCGCGGTAGCGCACCGCCTGGCTGCGCACGCTTCCGCGCCCATCGGACGTCACCCGAAGAAAGGTGAACGTCAGCACACCGTCGTCGACGTGATCGACGAGGGACGGTACGCGGAGATGGTGGCCGAAGCCGTGCGTCAGATCCGCTCCGGTGACCTGGAGAAGGTGGTGCTCGGGCGCACGGTCGATGTGATTAGCGAACCGCCGCTGCGCGCCGAGGCCCTCGTCGGGCAGCTGCAAGACACCCGACCCGGCAAATACATCTTCAGTGTTCCCCTCGCCGAGGGCCCCAACGCGCCCACGATTCTGGGCGCGAGCCCCGAACTACTGGTGCGCCGCCGCGGCCTCGACATCGCCAGCGTGCCGCTCGCCGGGTCAATCCCCCGCTCGGCCGATCCGCGCGTCGATCGTGAGCGCGCAGAAGCACTCGCGGCATCATCGAAGGACCAGGCGGAACATGCGTTCGTCGTCGATGGAATCCGGGAGGTGCTCGAGCCACTCTGCGAGCGGTACTACGCCGCATCGAGCCCCGAACTCCTCTCCACTGACACCATGTGGCACTTGGCCACGCCGATCCGAGCTCGGCTGCGTGATGACGATTCGCCCTTCAGCGCACTCCACCTGGCCCAGATGCTGCAGCCGACCGCGGCCGTCGGTGGATACCCGGCAGCGTTGGCCGAACGGGTCATCGACGAACTTGAAGGCGACGTCCGCGGTCACCTCGCGGGTGCCGTCGGTTGGGTTGATGGCGGCGGCAACGGGGAGTTTGCGTTAACCATTCGCAGCGGCGTACTGCATGGAAATCGGTTCCGCCTGTTCGCCGGGGCCGGGATAGTCGACGGGTCGGATCCGGCGTCGGAGACGACCGAAGTCGCCTCCAAGTTACGCACGATGATGAAGGCGGTCGGTCTGTGACCGCGCAGCCGACACGATCAGCTCCGCTGCCCATCAGGGGGTGGCCGGAGGCGGACGCCGTCCGCTACCGCGAACTCGGCTTGTGGACTGGTGAAACCTTCGCGGAGTTCCTCATCGAGCGCACCGCCAGGTTTGCCGAGAATCCCGCGCTCGTCGGTCGCGACTCCCGCGGCGCCGAAGCCCGCTGGTCCTACCGCGAACTCGGCGAACAAGCCGACGCGATGGCCCGCCGATTGCGAGCGCTCGGGGTGCAGCCCGGCGATCGCGTCGTACTGACACTGCCGAATATCGTCGAGTACGTCGCCGCTGTACTCGGCACTTTCCGCCTCGGTGCCTTACCCGTCTTCGGTATGCCGAACCATCGAGAGGCCGAACTCACCGAGTTCTGCACGCTCGCCGACGCCGCGGCCATCGTGATCTGCGGTGACGTCGACGGATATGACCACGTCACTCTCGTGGAACGCGTTGCTCAGCGCCTGCGCTCCGCAGGTGTCGCTGAACCAGCCGTTCTGGACGTGCTTGACGGATATGACGTTCAAGCAGCGTCTACACCGCTACCGATGCCGAACTTGACGGCCAGCGATATCGCTTTTCTGCAACTCTCCGGCGGAACGACCGGAGTCTCGAAGCTGATTCCGCGCACTGCCGATGATTACCTCTATTCGGTGCGTGGCTCGGCAGACATCTGCGGCCTGGATGAGAACACCGTGATGCTCGTGGTGCTGCCGGCCGCGCACAACTTTCCGATGAGTTCGCCCGGAATCCTCGGCGCGCTGCACGTCGGCGCGAAGATCGTGCTCGCCCGCACCCCGGATCCACGCACCTCCTTCGGGTTGATCTCCGCCGAGCGGGTCAGCACCGTCGCGTTGGTGCCCCCGCTCGCTCAGGCGTGGGTTTCCTCAGCCCGCCGCAGGTCGCCTGATCTCGCGAGTCTGCAGACGATCCAGGTCGGCGGGGCGCGGCTGAATGACGTTGTGGCGCGCGATATCCGGCCCGTGCTCGGCGCGAGGCTGCAGCAGGTTTTCGGGATGGCCGAGGGTCTCGTGTGTTACACGCGCGACGGTGATTCGGACGAACTCGTGGCCACCACGCAAGGCGTCCCCATCAGTGAGTACGACGAAATCCGGGTCGTGGACGAGCACGACAACGACGTCAATCCCGGCGATGAGGGCAGCTTGCTGGTGCGCGGCCCTTATACGATTCGCAGTTATTACGGGGATATACCCGCGAACACGGATTCGTTTACCGCTGATGGGTATTACCGAACCGGCGATCTAGTCCGTCGCTTACCCAGTGGGCATCTCATCGTGACCGGGCGCGACAAGGACCAAATCAATCGGGCCGGTGAGAAGGTCGCCAGCGCCGAACTTGAAGGCATGCTGCTGCAGCATCCCGACGTCCTCGATGCAGTCGCGATTGGGCTACCCGATCCGCAACTCGGCGAGAAGATCTGTGTCGTGATTCGCACCGAACCTGGCGTCCCTCGCCCGGACAACCTGCGGCAACACTTACGCGATGTGGGATTGGCACGCCATAAGATGCCGGATCAATTCGAGCACGTCGAGTCCTTCCCCGAGACGCACGTCGGAAAGAACAGCCGTCGAGCACTGCGGGCCCAACTGTCCGCAGAGTTGCAGACCGAGACCACCTGATCTACGGCGGTTGAAGCCCGGCAATCTGCCGGTTACCGACATCGACACCACCGCATCCTCGAGACCCAAGGAGCCCGCCATGCCGTTGCCGACGCTGATTGACTACACCGCCCCTGTCCCGCCGATCACCGACCTGCCGGTCAACCGAGCCGGCTGGGCGCTAGAGGCCGAGCGAGCGGCGATCTTGGTACACGATATGCAGGAGTACTTCCTGCGGCCGTTTGCCGCCACCTGCCCAGCGCTGCGCAGCGCACGCGAGGCCATCGCGCGCATCCTGTCAGCGGCTCGCATCGCGGAAGTGCCGGTGTTCTACACCGCACAGCAGGGCGATCAGGATCAGACCAAACGGGGGCTGCAGAAAGATCTGTGGGGCCCGGGGATGTCTGCTGACCCAGCGCACACCGACCTCGTCGCCGACCTCGCCCCGCTCGACCAAGACATCGTGCTGACCAAGCATCGTTACAGCGCGTTTTATCACAGCGATCTTGCCCAGCACCTGAAAGCGCAGGGCCGTCACCAACTGATCATTGTTGGGGTCTACGCGCATATCGGGGTGACCGCGACCGCTCTCGACGCCTTCCAGCAGGAAATTCATCCCTTCCTCGTGGCGGATGGCGTCGCGGATTTTTCCGCTTCCGATCACTCCCGGGCACTGGAGCAGGTGGCGGCGTGCAGCGGAGTCGTCGTACTCAGTGACGAGGTCGTCGCGGCCTTCGGTAGTAGTTCGCGCGCTCAGGGCAGTGCCGACTGGGACGTCGTCCTCAGCGACGCCCTGGCGCGCGCAGTGCCAACTGACGTAGCCAACGCGGCACAGAACGCACCCGACGCGGACATGTTCGAACTAGGCCTCAACTCGTTGCAAGCGTTCGAGTTACTCGACGATATCGCCGACGCCGGGGCAGCCATCGACTTCGGCGACTTTGTTCGCACGCCTACCTTGGCGTTTCTCCGAGCGCGCGGCGAGGTCGCAGCGCCGAGCGCCTAGGGGCGAGGGTGACTTGGTTCGATCTGACCTCTGCGCAACGGGGCCTCTTCTTCGCGCACGCATTAGCGCCGGAGAATCCGGCGTACTCCACCGCCGAGTACGTCGAGTTCGACGGTCCCATCGACGCCACTCGATTGTGTGCCTCCATCGAGGCTGCCTACGCCGAGTTCGAACAGCTGCGGACGACCTTCCGGCTCGGAGCGCACGGGCCCCAGCAGCGGGTGCACGCACCGCCGCTGCGGCCCCTGCAGGTGGTAGCCGTCGCCGGCGAAACCGCCGCGCTTGAGTGGATGCGCACCGACCTGGCGCGGCCGATGAACCCGCTCACTGGGGACGTCACACGCACTGCTCTGCTCGCCGAATCCGAGGGCCCGTGCTGGTGGTATCACGCGGCGCACCACCTGGTACTGGACGGGTACGGCGCTCAGCAGTTGATCACCCGCGTAGCTGAGCTGTATAACGGTGCAGATACAAGAACGCCGATACCACTGCGATCCGTTGTTGCCGCCGACCCTGAACGCGCCGTCGACGCGGCCGCGGCCGCGGCGTTCTGGGATGCGCGGATCACCAAGATGCACGGTGTGACCGCCCTCGCTGGTCGTCAGGCTCCCGCAGCGCCGCGCGCGCTGCGGCGCGTGCTCGATCTCGCCGCGGACGAGCAGCGTACCCTCACCGTTGGGGCACGCCGCCTCGGCAGCACCTGGGCAGATTTACTCACGGTCGCGGTCGGTAGCTATGTGGCGCGGATCGGCGCCGCCTCCGAGGCTCGCCTCGGCACTCCGATGATGAATCGTGTCGCCGCCGGAACCGGCACCTTGATTTCGGCGCGCACGGTGTGCACCGCGATGAATGTCCTGCCGATCACGATTCCAGGCTGCGGCACACTCGCGCATGCCTTACAGAGCGCGCGCGACGAGCAACAGGAGGTCCGCGCGTTCGGGTTCACCCGGCAGGAAGACCTCGCGCGGCGTTTGCATCGGCGCGACCAGTCAGCGCAATTGTTCGGCCTGCAGTTGAACCTGATCCCTTTCACGTTGGAGATCGAGCTGCGGTATGGCGCGTCAGCGGTCCACGGCGTCGTACGCAACCTGACAGCGGGGCCCGTCGAAGATATGACCCTCGGCGTCCGCGGCGCCCCAGGACGCGGCGGGAACGTCCGCCTCGAGTTGGACGCAAACCCTGACTTGTATACGATCGAGGATCTCGAACTCCACCTGGGCAGGCTACGTTCCTGGATCCTCACACTGGCCAGTGCCAGACTTGACGATCAACTCCAAGAGTTAGATCTGCTGAATTCAAGCGAGCGGCACCTGATCGTCGAGGAATTCAACCGAACCGCTCACCCGCGGGTGGAAGCGACGTTGCGGGATCGCTTCCTGGCTCAAGCGCACCGAACGCCGGATGCGGTCGCGCTCATCTGCGACGACCAAGAACGCACCTATAGCGAACTTCTACAGTCGGCGTCCAGCGTGGCTACGCGCCTTCGGGCCGCGGGCGTGCGCGCCGGCGACGTAGTTGGAGTCGCTCGCGAACGCGGGATTGCCCTTTTCGAGGGCATCTACGGCGTGGTGCTGTCCGGGGCGGTTTATCTTCCAGTCGACGTAGATCTTCCGCAACAGCGGATAGCTGACATACTTGCGGATTCGTCAGCGACCGCATTGCTGGGCGACGATGATTGCCCCACCCTTATCGCACACGATGCGGGTGGGGCGCCTACATCCAGCCGGTCGGCAAACGAAGGCGACGATGGCGCCGCAGTGGACGCGGCTGCGTATGTGCTGTTCACGTCGGGCTCCACAGGCCGCCCGAAGGGCGTCGTAATCAGCCATCGCGCGATCGACAACCGGCTTGCGTGGATGCAGCACCATTTGCCCCTGCGGACGGGGGATCGGGTGCTGCACAAGACGCCGATATCGTTCGACGTATCGATCTGGGAACTCTTCTGGCCCCTGCAAGTGGGCGCCGCGATCGTGATCGCGGCACCCGGATCGCATCGCGACCCACGCGCGATCGCCGACCTGATCGCGACCCAGAACGTCACAACTGCACACTTCGTACCGTCGATGCTGCGCGCATTCCTCGCCGATGCGACAAGCCGTAACCGAGTCTCCGATGCCCAGCTGAGACATCTGGTCACCAGCGGTGAAGCGCTCACCGCCGAGCTGGCCCGCGATGCCGCGAGGGCGTTCGGCGTACCGCCG
This sequence comes from Cumulibacter soli, assembly GCF_004382795.1. Lineage (NCBI taxonomy): Bacteria > Bacillati > Actinomycetota > Actinomycetes > Geodermatophilales > Geodermatophilaceae > Cumulibacter > Cumulibacter soli. The sequence continues at coordinate 756,658 of NZ_SMSG01000001.1, forward strand.
ACCAATCTCTACGGTCCGACCGAGGCCGCCATCGATGTCACCGCCTGGGATTGCGCACCCGAGGACGATACCGTCCCGATTGGGCGTCCTATTTGGAACACGACGTGCTACGTCCTGGACGCCCAGCGCGTTCCGGTCCCGATTGGGGTAGCGGGCGAGTTATGGCTCGGCGGCATTCAACTCGCTGACGGGTACGCCGGGCGCGATGACCTCACCGCCGAACGCTTCATCGACAACCCGTTTCACGGCGGACGGCTCTACCGCACCGGCGATGTCGCCGCCTGGCGCAGCGACGGCGCGCTCAGCTACCTCGGCCGAGCCGATGACCAGGTGAAACTCCGCGGCCAACGCCTCGAACTCGGCGAGATCGAGGCGATCGCCAGCGCCGTCGATGACGTAGCGGGCGCAGCGGCAGGACTGGTGAACGACGAACTCGTGGTCTGGTTCGTGCCGAGCCTGATACCGCAGCCGCCGGGCACGACGCCTCGGTGCCGCGCAACCGACGAGGCACAGTCGGCGCTCGCGGCCGCGTTCGCCGCAGCGCTGCCAGCTTCACTGCAGCCGCATCACCTGGTCGCGGTCGAGTCGATCCCGCTCAGCAGCAGCGGTAAGACCGACCGTCGCAGGCTGGCCGAGACTGCTGCGGTGCGCCGCGTACGACGTCAGCAGCGCAGCGGCCCACGCGACCTCATTGAGCAACGGGTGTGCGCGGTGTTCGCCGACGTTCTCGGAACGGCCTCGATCGAGGTTGAAGCGGACTTCTTCTCGCTCGGCGGTGATTCGCTACGGGTGCTGCGGGTGTTGTCCGGCATTGAGCAGGAGTTCGGCACAGTGCTGGACCTCGCGGACATCTTCGCCCATCCAAGCGCCGCAGAACTGGCGAAGTTGATCGCCGGAGATTCCGCGACGGCATCGACGACGGCCGAACTACTGACCCTGCGCTCCGGCTCACCCGATCAGACACCGCTGTTCCTGCTGCCACCAGCCGGCGGTCTCGGGTGGTGTTACGTCAGTCTGTTGCGGTCGTTGCCGCCGGTGTTACCCGTCCACACGATCCAGGCCCCTGGGCTGCTCGACGGAGCTCCCGAACCCGCAGGCGACTTGCGCGAACTCGCGCGCCGTCAACTCAACGTCATCCGTCGCCTCGTCGACGACGGACCGTTCCATATCGGTGGCTGGTCGCTGGGCGGAATGGCCGCGCAGGAGGTTGCCGCGCTGGCCGCCGCGGACGGTCAGCAGGTCGGCGCCGTGGTCTTGCTCGACGCGTACCCGTCGGATCAGTGGCGACACCTCAGCGAACCGACCGAAAGCGAGGCTCTGGTTGGGATTCTGCGACTCGGCGGTGTCGAACCCCCGGAAGGTGAACTCGATCGTGCTCAGACTCTTAGATTGCTGAGAGACAGCGGTAGCGCGATCGGCGCGCTGCCCGAGGTGGCTATCAAGGGCTGCATCGCCTCGGTCGTACAGGCCAGCGCAATCGTGCGCGGCTCCGAACACGATACGTACGATGCGCCGGTAACCCTCGTGCGAGCAGCAGCACCGCGCCCGGAGACTTTCATCGACCCGGACGGGTGGCGCAAGTACGTCGGTAGTCTCGAGCTCGTTGACTTGCCGGTCACGCACGGCGAACTGCTGCGTCCCCCCACCGCCGACCGCGTTGCCCAGCTCGTCGCCGACCGGATCGCAGCCGCCAACTCCCGGAGCACTAGATGACCGACCCCGTGGTCCGCTTCGAACCCGTTGACCGGCACGCCGACGCCGGGCTGCTAACGGCGTACGAACTCGGGCGCCGCGACCGCCTGGTCCGCGCAACCGACCGCGCCGCCTACGTCGCCGCGCACGTCCTGGTACGCCGCTGTGTGGCCGAACTGACCGGTCTCCGGCTCGCAGACATCCGTATTTCACAGGTATGCCCGACCTGCGGCGTCGAGCCCGGGCACGGCGTACCGCTGGTCAGCGGCCACCCAGACCTCCAGATCAGTCTCAGCCACAGCCGGCACCACGTGGCCGCCGCCGCGGCTATGGCGCCAATCGGCATCGACGTGGAGACGATCGACGAGCACGGCAGACAGGACGTGGTTGAGGCGGCACTGAGTGCGGCCGAACAAGCCTGGGTACGAGCGCAACCCGACCCGCATCGCGCGTTCCTGCGGCTATGGGTGCGCAAGGAGGCGTGGATCAAATGCGGGAACGCGTCATTGGACGACCTGGCTGCAATCGACGTACTCTCCGAGGACGCGGCGGCACCCGATCACACGGCATTCCAGGAATGGTCCATACCCGACGCCGTCGGTGCCTGGACGGCCGTCGAGAGGCAACCTCGGGTCGACCTCTGGTCAGTAGACGCGACGAGGCCGAGAATCAGCGCCGACCACCGCGACGCAACGCATCGTCCAGCTCGTCGAACTCGAACTGGGCCGGGCGTACCAAACCTTCGCGGTACGCCGCACGACTGAGCATGTGCGCCGACACCGGTGCCGTCAACGCTTGCGCTATCGCGACCAACACCAGCGTGCCGAACGCCGCCCAACTGCGCAGTGTCAACGCGAGCCCGACCAAGATCAGCAGCAACCCTAGCGTTTGGGGCTTCGTGGCAGCATGCATCCGCATATACAACGCATTGAATCGCATCAAGCCGATTCCCGCGATCAACGTCAACGCGGCGCCGGCCAGGATCGAAATCGCGCCGAGTACGTCGAACAACCCGCTCCAGGACATCTCAGCGCTCCCGTCCGCGCCGGTCGACCAAGAATCGTGCGACCGATACCGCACCGACGAAACCGACCAGGGCGAGCGCTAACAAGATCGGCAGCGCGGAGGATGTGTCCGAGTGCGTGATCGCCAGCGCGACGCCACCGATCAAGGTCACCACCATGACATCGGAGGCGAGAATCCGGTCTACGTTGGACGGCCCGCGCAGCAGCCGCACGATTGCCAGCAGTACCGCGACAAGCAGCATCGCGGCGGCGACGATATGTACGACGGTCATCCGGCATCCCCTTCCACTCGCTCGATCTCCTCGGAAGTCCCGATCGCGAGCACCAGACGTCGTTCCAGATCGAGGATCGCTGCCCGCCGCTGCTCAAGCGTTGTTTCGTCGACGGCATCGACGTCGTGCACATACAGCGTTCCGGCCGAGCGGCGCACCTCGATGACGACCGATCCCGGCACCAGCACTGTCATCACCGCGACCAGAGTCAAGTACAGGTCCGATCGGGTACGCAACTTGACCTCAATGATGGAGCCACGTGGCGGCGGAGTCGGCCGTAGCGCCATCGCCGCGACGTGCAGCGACGCCACGACTATCGACCACATGAAACTGACCACGAGCACGAATACCCGCAGCGGCCTCGGTCTGCCGTAGTACTCGATCGACGGCAACGGGAACACCACAGTGACCAGGACGCCGATCAGCAACCCATTGATCACATTGCCCCAACTGAGCTTGTCCCACATCAGGATCCACACCAGCGCGACCGCGATGACCGTGCGCGGCTGGAACCCCGGTCGCCTACTGAGTCCGACTCGGCTCATGCGCGGGGGTAGTCGCGGCGGGCGCACCATCACTCCACCCCCGGTGGCAGCACGGCATCGATGTACGGCGTCCGCATAATCATGTCGTGAGCGGCGTCATCGGTGTAGCCGAACAAGGGACCGGCGCCGATGGTGATCGCCAGGCTCACCGCAGTCATCGCCGCCGTCGCCATCAGCATCGACACCGGCAACGCTTTACTGCGCGAGGTATCGGTGGCCAGTTCAACATCAAACTCGAGTTCGTGCCCTTCACGCTGGGCGGCCGCTTCCGGGTCGATATCCGGCCGCGCGGCCATCGCGGACGCCGTCGTCTCACTGGGCGAGCGCCAGAACGCAGCACCCCAGACTTTCGCCATCACGTACAGCGTGAGCAGACTGGTCGCGAGCGCGCCCGCGATCAGCACGTAGGCCAGCGGCGTGCCGAGATCGACACCCGCCTGCAGCAGGCCTGTCTTGGCGATGAATCCCGATAACGGCGGGATCCCACCGAGGTTCATCGCGCCGACGAAGAACAAGACCGCCAACACCGGTGAGATTGCCGCCAGCCCACCCAGCGCGCCGAGTGACGTCGAGCCGCTGACCCGATCGATCAGTCCGGTCACCAAGAACAGTGCGGTCTGAATGGTGATGTGGTGGACGACATAGAACACGGCGCCCGACAGTCCCGCCTGATCGGCCAGTGCGATGCCGAACAGCATGTAGCCAATATGGCTGACCAGGGTGAAGGACAAGATTCGCTTGATGCCGGTCTGACTGACCGCGCCCAGGATGCCGATCAGCATCGTCAACAAGGCGACCCACATCAGCACGTCCTGCAGCGGTGAATCCGGGAACAACAGCGTCTGCGTACGGATCATCGCGTACACGCCGACTTTCGTCAGCAGCCCGGCAAACACCGCGGTGACCGGCGCGGGGGCGGTGGGGTAACTGTCCGGCAGCCACGCGGACATGGGGAACACGGCAGCCTTGATCCCGAACACGGTCAACAGCAGTAACTGCAGGACCAGGGCGACCCCGCTGTCGATCTCCGGTAATCGTTTCGCGAGCTGAGCGAGGTTGACCGTCCCGACGGCCGCGTATACCGCGGCGATCGCCACCAGAAACAGGAACGACGAGACCAGACTGACCACGACGTACGTCGTCCCGGCCCGGATCCGCGGACCCAGACCACCCAGGGTCAGCAGCACGTACGAGGCAAACAGCAGGATTTCGAACCCGACGAACAGGTTGAACAGGTCGCCGGCCAGGAAGGCGTACGCGACGCCGGCGCTGAGCACCAGGAACGTCGGGAAGTACACCGTCAGCGGCGTTTCCTCATCGCCGTCCGCGACACCCTGACCGATTGAGAAGATCAGTACCACAAACGTAACGATCGAGGACACCATCAGCATCAACGCCGCTAACCGGTCGGCAACCAGCGAGATACCGAGCGGTTCCTCCCACCCGCCGATCCACAGGGTCAGCGGGCCGGATGTGTCCGCGATGTACATCAGGACGCCTGCGACAACGACGGTCAGCGCCAGCACCGTGAGGCTGATGATGCGTTGCAGTTGCACCGAGCGGCGGAACACCAAGGTGAGCGCGGCTCCGAACAGGGGCAGCAGAACCGGCATCGGCACGAGCCAGGTCATGGTCATCGGCTCGCTCCATCCGTACCAGGCTCGGCGCCGGGGCCGGCATCGTCGCGATCACCGGGCGAATCGTCGCCCTCGGCATCCTTCGGGTACTCACCGCCGACATCGGCCTCTACCGCCGCGTTCAGCGCGGCGGCCTCGGTCCGCGCGCGCTCCTCCGCCTCACGCGCCTCGGCCTCTTCGGGATCTTCCTCCGCCTCGGTCGTCGAGGTCACGTCGGCGTCGTACGACTCGGACGGCTGATCGCGTTCGGCCAGTCGCAAAATCAACGCATCCTCAAGGTCGTCGGGGACGTCGTCGCTGCCGGTCAGTCGCCAGTATCGGTACGCCAGCGCCATCATGAACGCGACCGTCGCTAGCGAAATCACGATCGCGGTCAGTACGAGCGCCTCCGGTAGCGGATCGCTCATTTCTTCCGGCGGACGCTCACCCAGCAGCGGCGCACCGCGGGCTTTGCCCATCACCACCAGGTACAGCCCGGCGACACCGTTGCTCATCAACACGATGCCCAGCAGCACACGGGTCAGCGAGCGCTCCAGTAGTAGGTAAACGCCTGCGGCGACCAGAACGGACCCGACCAGGATCAAGGTGATGTTCGGCTGCAAGTGCGCATCAGCGGCGATAGGTGTCACGAGACCACCTCATGCTGTCGGTCCACGCCGCTGCCGAGGCTGCGCGCGATATCCAAGATCAGCCCGACAACGATCAGATAGACGCCCACATCGAAGAACAACGCCGTCACCAGGTGTACATCGCCCCAGATCGGCAGGTGGAAGTCGATCACGGTCGACTCCAGGACGGCACCCCCGAAGGCAAGTGGCGCGAACGCGGCGCCCGTGACCACCAGCAATCCGAGACCAACCAACAGACCGGCGTCGATCGGCGCGGCCGCGTCGAGTTCGTAGCGCCCACCGGCCAGATACCGCACGAGCAGCGCAAGCCCACACACCAGTCCGCCGGCGAACCCGCCGCCAGGTTGGTTATGTCCCACGAACAGTAGATACAACGAGAAAGCGACGATCGTATGGAACAGCAACCGGGTGATGACCTCGAACATCACTGAGCGACGCTCGGTCTGCCCCGATGTCGCCGATCGGAGCCATCCGGAACTGGTGGATCGGCCCCGCGACTCACTGGAGGGACGAGTGATGAGCGTGTTTCGGGTGCGCACGAACACCAGGCTGGCGACACCGGTGGCGGCCACGACAAGCACCGATACCTCACCGAGGGTGTCCCAGGCTCGAATGTCGACCAGGGTCACGTTCACGACGTTCTTGCCGTGACCGAACTCGTAGGCCGCCTCGGGGAACAGGTTCGAAATTGGGTTATGGATCCGCGCTCCTGTGGCAACGAGCGTCACGATTGCCACCGTTAGCCCCACGCCGATCGCCAGCAGCAGGCGCCAGAACCTGCTCGCCCGCAGCGGGCGGCGACGGAACTCCCGCGGCAGCCGACGCAACACCAGCACGAACACCGCGATCGATACGGTCTCCACCAGCATCTGGGTCAGCGCGACGTCCGGTGCACCGTGCAGCAGGAACAACAGCGACAGTCCGTAACCGGTGATGCCGACGAGGATGACGGTCTTGAGCCGGGTCGAGGACCGCATCGCCAGAATCGCAGCGGCGATCATCACCGCACCGACGCCGGCCTGCGCCGGGGTATCCCACAAGACCGGGTCAAGCGCGGGCATGTTCAGTAGACCCGCCACGCCGGCACCGGCCACAGCCACGCACAAAATGGTGGCCAGGTACGTCGGCAGTGAGCCGCGCTGCGAGATGGCGGTGGTCTCAACCGCGAACCGCTCGAGCGTGCGGATGCCGAAGTTGTAGCTACGTTCGCCGTCCACCAGCGCCGGGACCTTCGCCTGAGCCCGGCCGACTGCCCTCCGTTGCCAGAACAGCACGCCGCCGACCGTCAGCGAAATCAGCGACATGATCAGGGCGGGAGTGATGCCGTGCCACAGCGCAAGCCCGCTTGAAGGTTCACCGATCGGGATCGACGCGGCGTACGGCGTGATGACATCACCGAGCGGTCCGCCCAGGAACCCGACGGCGAGGCTGGCGGTAGCGAGAGTTACCGGGGCCACCAGGAAGGCCGGCGACATCCGCTCGATCTCGTTGGGCTCGACGTCGGCTTTGGGCGCGAACGCCCCCCACAAGAACCGCAGCGTGTAGGCGACGGTCAGCGCGGAACCGGTGACCAACGTGATGATCAGCAGCCATCGCCCGGTGTCGCCGAGCACCTCTCCGCCGTCGTAAACCGCTTCAAACGCAGACTCTTTTGCTACGAAGCCGGCGAGCGGGATGATGCCGGCCATCGACATGCCGGCGAGCGCGGCGGCGCCGAACAGCACAGGCATTCGGCGATGTAGACCGGTGAGCTCACGCAAATCACGGGTACCGCAACGTCGGTCGATGACGCCCACGGTCAGGAATAGGGTCGACTTGAACAGCGCATGACTGACCACCAGCGCGACAGCCGCGAACCCGGCCGCCTGCGTGCCGATTCCGGCCATTGCGGTCAAGAAGCCCAACTGGCTGACGGTGCCGTAGGCAAGCAGCAGTTTGATGTCGTACTGGCGCAGCGCCCGCCAGCCACCGACGAGCATGGTGAACCCGCCGAGGACGACGGTAACCGGCCGCCAGCCCGGTGATTCACCGAAAATCGGCGCGAGCACGGCGACCAGGTAAATCCCGGCCTTGACCATCGCGGCGGCGTGCAGATAAGCGCTCACCGGTGTGGGTGCGGCCATCGCGCCCGGTAGCCAGAAGTGGAACGGGATCTGCGCCGACTTCGAGAGGGCGCCCACCAGCAGCAGCAACGCCGCGACCGTCATTTCGGTGCTCATCGGCGGCGGTGTGGCCAGCAGATCGCTGATCCGATAGCTCGCGCGTTCGCCGATCATGATGATCCCGGCGAGCATGGCTAGGCCACCGAAGGTGGTGACCAACAGAGCCTGCATCGCGGCGCGGCGGTTTGCCGAACGAATCGGGTTGTGCCCGACGAGCAAGTAGGAGAAGACCGTGGTCAACTCCCAGAAGATGTACATCATGATCAGGTCGTCACTGAGGACGAGCCCGAGCATCGCGCCGGCGAACAGCGTGAATACCGCCCCGAACCGCCAGACCGTGGCATCTACTGGGCGGAAGTACCAGCCGCAGTAGAACAGGATCAGCGCGCCGACCCCGGTGACCAGCATCGCGAGAACCCACTGCAGGCTGCCGATTCGCAATGCGAGTTGGATGTCCAGCGCGGGGATCCACTCAACGGTCTGGGTGATTACCCGGCCGTCGGCGACCGTTGCCGCTTTCGTCACCAGCCACCCAAAGGCGTACGCCGGAACGAGGGCGAGTACCAGGAATGCGCGACGGCCAAGCCACGCGGCCAATAGGGGCGCAATCAGACCCGCCACGAGATGCAGCAGCAGCAGGAATGACAAACTGGGACCTCTCGCGCAGGTGGGGTCGGTTACATCACCTTACCTGGTTTCCGATCCGCCTCACACGGTTGTCACACGAGGACATCGCCGTACTCCAGGTATACCGGGGATCGCGAGTTTGAGATTTTTTCGGCGACTACTCCTTAGGGTGCCGCGTGACGACGACCGGGCACGCGGAATGCGAGACGACGTGCTGGCTGACTGATCCGAGCACAAGTCCGGCGAACCCACCGTGCCCGCGCGAGCCGACCACGATCAGATCAGCGCTGTTGGTGGCTTCGGTCAGCACGTACGACGGATGTCCCTGCTCGATGACGCGCTCGACGTTCCCGACGTTCTCGCCGAGAGCTTCGGTCAGTGCCTCGGTCTGCGCCTGTTCAGCGTTGGCGCGCCAATCCACAGCGTCCTCGCCACCGAACGCGACGCCGTACGACGCCGGGATCGACCAGGAGGTGACTGCGATGAGCGCGCTACCGGTCAACTCGGCCTGTTGCGCGGCCCATTTGATCGCGTCGATTGATGCCGGCGACCCATCGACACCCACCAGAATCCGTCCCGTGCGCTCGCTCATGTTCATTCCTCCCAGAGGTTTCGCGTTGGCTTCAGCGTACTCACGCGGACTGCTTCGTTGGGTTGACCACTGCTGCAGGGTCTCGCCTCGCCGCACCGGTTCAGGCAAAGTAATCAGCGTGAGACGTATGGATTGGTTGAACCGGGCCGTCGTAGCGATCCGGCCCAAGGGTCCCGCCGATAACAGCACAGGCGCATTCGATTCGTTCGAGCGCACCTATTCGCGCCGTGTTGTCGATCTGGCAATGCGCGTCGCCGAAACGATGCTGACTGTCGGGGCGTCGGTGGACAGCGGCACGGTCACGGCACTACAGATCGTGAAGGCGTACGGCGTGACTCCGGTGCACGTAGACATCACGTACACCTCCATCACGGTCTCGTATCACCGCGATATCGACGAGGACCCGCTCACCCTCAGCCGTGTCCTGCGAGCGCGCACCACCGACTACACCCGGCTACAGCGGCTAGAGGAACTCACCGAACAGATCGATGCCGGGCTCGACGTCGATGAAGCACGCCGACGGTACAACGAGATCACCAGCGCTCCGCACCCCTACCGTCGCGCCATCGTCACGGTCGCCAACGGCATCCTCGGCGCGGGCGCCAGCCTGCTGCTGGGCGGATCGTGGTTCATCGCGGTGCTGGCCTTGTGCACCGGCGCGATGGTCGTGATCGTGCAGCACGAGTTGAGCAGGCGCCTGCTGCCGGCCTTCTTCATCCAGACAGTCGGCGCATTCGTCGCCACCATGGTCGCGATGGCTGCCATCACGTTGAGCCGCAATGTGGACTGGATAGGCGAAGTGCGTCCCTCGATCATCGTCTCCGCGGCCATCGTCATGCTGTTCGCGGGTATGGCTGTGGTCGGCGCCGCACAGGATGCTATCGACGGTTTTTACCTGACGGCCGGCGCGCGGATCTTCGAGGTCGTTCTGCTCACCCTCGGCATCGTCTTCGGCATCGCCGTCGGACTCACCGTCGCCTCCGCGATCGGCTACGGGTTCGAGCTGCCCACCGGACCGCCTCCGATTCCGCACGCTGGCCAGCAGCTGCTCGGCGCGGCGCTCATCGCGGTCGGCTACACGCTCTCGGCGTACGGCGGAGGGCGCACCCTGCTGTTGGGGACCGGTATCGCGCTGATCGCCTACTTGGCGTTCCTGACCATGCGGTGGTTCGGGCTGGAGATTGCGCCGTCCTGCGCCGTCGGTGCCCTGACCGCTAGCTTCCTCTCGATCTTGGTCGCGCGTAACCTGCACGTTCCATCGCTGGCCTTAACCACCGCCGGGATCGTGCCGTTCGTGCCGGGTTCGGCGGTGTTCCGCGGTTTGCAGCAGCTGTACGGCGCGGACGGCGATGTGACTCGCATGATTAACGGCGCCACCACCCTCAGCGGTGCGATCGGCGTCGGGTTGGCGATCGCTGCCGGCGTCTCGCTGGGTGCCTACTTCGGCCGCCCTACCCGCAACACGATCGCGACCGCAGTGCGACGACTGCGCGGCCCCGCCTGAGCGGCGGGGTCCGCGGGCGGCTGTTTCGCCGCGCGAGGAGCGGCTGCGTAGCATCACTGAGGTGAGCGCACCCGCATCGAGTAACCCCCTCCAGGCCCCACCGAGCGCCACCGACGTGGCGTACGCCGCAGCTCGGCTCCGCACCGTCGTACGCCAGACGCCGTTGGAGACGAGCGATCGGCTGAGCGCGGCGATGGGTGTGCCGGTGCTACTCAAGCGCGAAGACATTCAATTGTGTCGCTCGTACAAGGTGCGCGGTGCCTACAATTTCATCTCGTCATTGAGCACCGCGGACCGCGAGCGCGGCATCGTCTGCGCCAGCGCCGGAAACCACGCCCAAGGCGTCGCGCTCGCGTGCAGCCGGCTCGGTATCCATGGCCAGGTGTTCTTGCCGACCAACACGCCGCGACAAAAACGCCAGCGGATCGAACAGATCGGCGGCGAGTGGATCACCCCGGTGATCGTCGGTCGGTCGTACGACGAGGCGAACTCAGCGGCACGGGCAGAAAGCGAACGGGGCGGAGCACTGTTCGTGCACCCGTTCGACGCCGCGTTGACGATCGCCGGCCAGGGCACCGTAGGCGTCGAGATCCTTGAGGCACTACCGGAAGTCGACACCGTCGTGGTGCCCGTCGGCGGCGCGGGGTTACTGGCCGGGGTGGCGCTGTGGCTACGCGCCAACCGGCCCGGCGTTCGGATCGTGGGCGTCGAGCCGGACGGTGCAGCCTCCTTCCAAGCAGCCTTGGATGCCGGCCAGCCGGTCGAATTACCAGAGGTCGATACGTTCGTGGATGGTGCTGCAGTAGCGCGCGTCGGCGATATGTCGTTCGGCATCGCCTCGGAACTGGTCGACGAAATCGTGTCGGTTCCCGAGGGGGCGGTATGCACCGAGATGTTGGAGCTGTACCAGACCGAGGGCATCATCGCTGAGCCCGCAGGCGCGTTGGCGACGACCGCGTTGCGCGGATATCTGCAGCGCCGGCCGGAGGGCCCCGTGGTGTGCATCGTCTCGGGCGGAAACAACGACGTCTCCCGGTACGCCGACATCCTGGAACGCTCACTGATCCACGAGGGCCTACGCCACTACTTCCTGGTCACCTTCCCCCAAGAACCCGGCGCGTTGCGCGGGTTCCTGACCGACGTACTCGCCGAGGGCGAAGACATCGTGCTGTTCGAGTACGTGAAGAAGAACAACCGGGAGACCGGCCCGGCGCTGGTCGGCATCGAACTCGATCAGGCCGGTCGGCTGCCATCACTGCTGGAGCGGATCGCGGCCAGTCCGTTGAGCATCGAGCGCATCGAACCCGGCACTCCCCTGTCGGGATTCTTGCTGTAGACGCCGTCCTGACGCTTCCGGCGGTTTTCGGACTAGCCTGACTCCATGGCTACCGAGGTACGTAAGAACGAAGCGATGAGCCGCTACGAAGCCGTGCTGGACGACGGTGTCGTCGCCGGATTTGCCGAGTACGTCGAGGAGGCCCACCGGGTCACCTTCACGCATACCGAAGTGGGCGAGCAGTACGCCGGACAAGGTATCGCCGCACAGTTGGCCCGCACCGCACTGGACGCGGCCCGAGCGGCCGGCAAGTCGGTCGTACCGCGGTGCCCGTACTTCAGGGGATACATCGACAAGCACGACGAGTACTCCGACCTCGTCGCCTGAGGTGCCCGCGTCGGGGACGGGCGCGCAGCGACTGCGGCCGATCGATTGGGTCGATGGCCCTGAGGGCTACCTGCGGCTACTGGATCAAACGCGGCTTCCCGGCGAGGAGCACTATCTGCGGATCGACAACGTCGATGCGCTCATCGACGCGATCCGGCGCCTGGCGACGCGCGGCGCTCCGGCGCTCGGCGTCGCGGGTGCGTTCGGGGTGGTCCTCGCCGCACAGCGGCTTCCTGCCGGCGACGTACCCGCCGCGATCGCGAAGATACGCTCGGCTCGCCCCACCGCGGTCAACCTGGCCGTAGGCACCGATCTCGCCGCGCGGGCGCTGGCCGACGGCGGTCTCGATGCGGCGCTCAGTGCGGCGAAAAAGTTACGCGATGACGACATCCTCGCGTGCGCGGCAATGGCTCGGCGGGGAGCCGACGAGATCTACCGCGCCGTCGCGTCCGACATCCGCGCCGATCACCGACCAACTGGCACTGGCCCGCGGCCGGTCAAGTTGATGACGATCTGCAACACCGGCGCGTTGGCAGCCGTCGAGCGCGGCACCGCGTTGGGCGTGCTCTCGGAGGTGTTGCGCGACGGGCGGCTCGCTCACGCGTATGCCTGTGAGACTCGTCCGCTGCTGCAAGGCGCCCGCCTGACCGCGTGGGAGTTACAGCGGATGGGGGCGCCGTACGACCTGATCGTCGATTCTGCCGCCGCGTCGACGATGCGGCGCGGCTATGTTGACGCCGTACTCGCCGGCGCCGATCGGATCGCCGCAAACGGCGACACGGCGAACAAGATCGGCACCTTCGCGCTCGCGTTGGCCGCGCGGTACGCCGGGATCCCGTTCTACATCGTCGCGCCCGAAACGACCGTCGACCTGCACACGGCCAGCGGCGACGATATCGACATCGAAGACCGCGGGTCCTACGAGATCGTCTCGCTGGCGGGTGTCGCGATAGCGCCCGAGGGGACGACGGCGTTGAATCCCGCGTTCGACGTCACGCCGGCGGATCTCATCACCGCGATCATCACCGAGCGCCGCACGATCCGCACGGGCATCGGCCAGCGACCCGACGCGTGAGAATGTTCCGGGCACGACCACACGGCCAGCAATGCCGTCGCGTCACACTCGATCCAGTTGGTTCGTCATGTGAAGTGAAAGCCATTCAAGGTGAACGGGAGCAGCATGATGACCGAAATCGATGCGTTCGAAAGTGAACGCCCCCGGCTAGTCGCCCTGGCCACGCGCGTGCTCGGCGACGCAACCGAAGCGCAGGACGTCGTACAGCAGGCATGGATCCGGATGCACGGTACGGATGCAGAGATCGCAAACCTCGGCGGTTGGCTGACCACGGTCACGACACGCCTATGCCTGGACCGGCTACGTTCTCGTACCCCGATCCCGACCGATGACGTGCCCGAGGAACTTGAGGTCGAAGCGCCCTCGCTAGATCCCGCTGAGCAGGTCGCGCTGGCCGACACCGTCGGCGTCGCTTTGCAGGTCGTGCTGGATCGGCTCACCCCGTCCGAACGGGTTGCGTTCGTCCTGCACGACAGCTTCGGATTCGACTTCAGCACGATCGCTGCCGTGCTGAACACCTCCGGGCCGGCCGCACGCAAACTCGCCTCCCGGGCCCGCGCCAAGATCGCGCAGCCGGCCGCCGAGGACGCGCTCGCCGACTGGGAAGTCGTGGACGCGTTCATGGCTGCCGCCCGCGAGGGAGAGTTCCAGCGACTGCTGAGCCTGTTGGCGCCCGACGCTACGGTGCGCGCCGACGACGCCGCAGTACTCGCCGGGACGCCGCAGCACATCACCGGTCGCGACGAGATCGCGGCGTTCTTCAACGGATCCGCGCATGCAGCCCTCCCGGTATACGTCGGTCAGCGGCCCGGTTCGGCGTGGTTCCACCGCGGCGAAGCGAAGGTCGCCTTCGACTTCGTCGTCTCGGGCGGCGTCGTCTCCTCGATCACGTTCCGCGCTGCGCCCCAGACGCTCGCCGAGGTCGCCCGCCGCGACGGCGCCGTACGCCGCTAATCGAGCAAGTGCCACGCCGTTCACCCGAGCGGGCTTAGCCTCTTCGTCAAGCAGTCGATGCCTAGCGCCGTACGCCACCCCCACCCACACACGGTTGGTCACACTTTGACAGTGGCCACCGTCAGATAAGTAAGACACCAACCTGGAGGAATCATGAAGACCATGACCTGCCGTCAGCTCGGCGGCCCCTGCGATCTAGCGCACCACGGCGAGAGCGCCGACGATGTCATCAACGCGCAGGACAAGCACCTGAAAGAGGCCGAGAAGGCCGGCGATGCCGCCCACCAACCTGCGCGCGATGACATGAAGAGCCGGTGGCGCCATCCGAAGAAGTCGCTCGGCTGGTACCGCGAGATGAAGCAGACCTTCGCCGACCTCCCCGCTGACTAGCGATCGGCTGACAGCGTTCGCCGTGCCTAGTTTGGGATCTGGTCGGCGATCGGCCGGATGAAGTCTCCGGCGAGTGTGACTGCGGGTCCCGAGGACTCGGCACCCACGATCAGTACGGCGAACGCCATGTCCTTGTAATAGCCGACGAACCATCCGTGCGCGTTGTCGGAATCACCGAACTCTGCAGTGCCGGTCTTTCCCGCGATGCCCGTGATATCGGCGACTTCGGTCGCGGTGCCGGAATCGACCGCCTCGGTCATCATCGCTTGTAGCGCTGAGATCGTGTCGGCGGACGGCGCCGCCGGCTCCTGGTCAGCGGTTGTGTCCTCTCCCGGCATCAGGATCGGCAGCGGGGTCGACCCGTTCTGCACGGTCGCGGCCGCGAGCGCCATACCGAATGGCGTGGCGACGACCTTGCCCTGGCCGATCGAGTTCTCAACCTGCTCGGCATCGCTATCGGAGGTCGGCACTGACCCGGTGATCGTCGTCATCCCTGGCGCGACGTAGTCGACGCCTAGTCCGAACTGTAGGGCGGTCTCGTGGAGCGAATCCGCCGGTAGGTCGGCCGTCAGCGCAGCGATGGTGGTGTTGCAGGACTGCGCGAATGCGGTGTGCAGCGGTACCTCACCCAGGTCGAACTCGTCGTCGTTGGGGATGGTCCTGCCGTTGATGGTGGCCTCGCCGGGACACGGCAAGACGGTGTCCGGCGTGGCCGCGTCCGCGTCCAGCGCAGCTGCGGTGCTGATGATTTTGAACGAGGACCCCGGTGGGTACTGCCCAGTGAGTGCTATAGGGCCCTCGGCGTCCGCCGCTTGGTTCTGCGCCACGGCCAGGATGCCACCGGTGGACGGCTGGATGGCGACGACGGCTACTTGCTCATCGAGGGCGTCGACAGCCTGCTGGGCGGAGGCTTGGATGCCGCTATCGAACGTCGTGCTGATCGTGTCGATCGGCGCCGCCTTACGCTCGAGCAAGGTTTTCACGACGTCATGCTGCTGGTCCTGAATCTGCAACTGCCACCCGGTGGAAGCCTTCGCCGCCTCGTCCCACACCTCGTTCAGACCGGCCAGCACCGGCGACTTAAGGCTCTTCGAGGTCGTCAGCAGTCGCTTCTGCTGGTTGTGCACGACGCCGGGGGAATCCGGGATGTCGACCTTCTCGGCATCTTCGGAACGCAACGCGACGACGGTGAAGACATCGTCCGCAGCGTCGATTTCCTTCGTCAACGATTCGGCGGTGATCGAGCCGACGACGTCCTTCAGCGCGCTCGCCAGCGATGTGGCGACCTCATCGGCGTCGGTCACCTCCGCTGGGTCGATATTGATGACCGTGACGAGTTGCTCGCTGAGCACTGGCTGGCCATTGCGGTCGAGCACGGTCGGCGTGTTGCCGTCGTTCTGCACGATCTCCACGTGCTGGTTGGCGGCGAGGTCCGGATGGATCAGCCCCGTCGACCATTGCACCTTCCAGTCGTTCTCGTCGTCGGTGACCAGCAGTGTGTCGATCGTGAAGGTCAGCGGTTCACCGAGCACCTCCCAGGAGACGTCGTACGTTCCGTGGGCCTCTGCGGAGGACGCCGTGACGTCGCCGGCGTTATACGTGATCGTCGGGTCCTGCAGCACTTTGACGACCGAGTTAATTGCGGCCGTGGCGTCGTCGGGCGATGTCGTGAGCGAGCCGGCCTTCTCGAAGTCGCCGTCGTTGATCGCGGAAGCGAACTGCTCGGCGACCTCCTGCGCGCCATCTCTCTTCTCCGGACCGTCGGTGCACGCCGAAAGCACCAGCAGGATCGCCGCGAGAAGTGCGGTGAGCAACCGGCGGCGGCGTCCACTCGATTCGACGGGTCTGCGCAGGGATCGACTCATGTCCTTGATGCTATTGGTCGTATTGCGCGCGAACGCGCGACGGTGGAACGTGGTGTGCAACCGTTACCGCGAGAACGGCAACATCCATCGAGGGGGCCCTGTGCGCGCCGTACGAATCACACCGAACCTGCCGGTTGCTGACATCGGCGAAGCTAACGGCTTTTACCAGGAGTTTCTTGGGTTGCAGACCGAGGAGTTCAACTTGGGCTGGGTCGCGCGCTACACCTCGCCCGAGTCCGGCGCGAATGTTCAGTTGGTCACCGCCGATGCGACGGCTGCCGCCGACTCGGTGATGTCTGTGCACGCCGATGACGTCGATGCGGCGTACGCCGAGGCGCAGCGTCGCGGGTACGTGATCGTGCATCCGTTGACGACGGAGACCTGGGGAGTACGCCGATTCCTGGTCCGCGCTCCGGACGGCAACGTCATCAATATCGTGCAGCACCGCGACTGACGCATTCTCCCGCGCCAGCGCGGCCCGCGCCCACCTACCGCATCGCGTCAGTCGATCCCGCCTGCGTTGGCGAACCGGCTGTACTTGCCCTGGAAAATCGTCAGTGCGTCACCGGTCGGCCCGTTGCGGTGCTTGGCGACGATCAGGTCTGCCTCACCGATCCGGTCCGTGTCGTTGTCGTACACCTCAGGTCGGTTGATCAGGATCGCGACGTCACAGTCCTGCTCGATAGCGCCGGACTCGCGCAAGTCAGAGAGCATCGGTTTCTTGTCGGTACGCGTCTCCGGTCCACGGTTCAACTGAGAGATCGCGATGACCGGTACCTCTAATTCTTTGGCCAGGAGTTTCAGCGCGCGGGAGAACTCCGAGACTTCCTGTTGCCGGGATTCAACGCGCTTCCCGGAGGTCATCAACTGGAGGTAGTCGACGACGACGAGGCTCAGATCGTGCCGTTGTTTGAGCCGGCGGGCCTTCGCGCGGATCTCCATCATCGACAGGTTCGGCGAGTCATCGATGAACAACGGCTTATCGGCGATCTCCGCGCTGGTGCGGACTAGTTTGCTCCACTCGGCGTCCGTCAGGTCCCCGGACCGGACGCGGCCGAGCGCGATCGACGCCTCCGCGGAGAACATGCGCATCGCGATCTCGGACTTGCTCATTTCGAGCGAGAAGATCACCGATGCCTTGCCGTGGCGCAACGAGCAGGAGCGCGCGAAGTCCAGGGCGAGCGTCGACTTGCCCATACCTGGGCGGGCCGCCACCACGATCATTTGCCCGGGGAACAACCCATTGATGATCTCGTCCAGTTGCTGGAAACCAGTGGGAACCCCGGCCTGTTCACCGTGCGCGCCGATCATCTCGATCTCGCTGATCACCGGTTCAACGAGATCGCCGAGCACGACGTAGTCCTCGCTCGTACGTCGTTCCGTGACGTCGTAGATAGCCGCCTGGGCGCGGTCCACGACATCGTCGACATCTCCGATGTCATCGCCGGTGCCACTCGCGGCCCCGTACCCCATCTGCACGATGCGGGTGCCGGCGTCCACCAGCCGCCTCAGGACCGCCTTTTCTGCGACGATGTTCGCGTAGTAGGCGGCGTTCGCCGCGGTGGGCACGAGGTTGATCAGCGTATGCAGGTACGCCGCGCCACCGATCCGCATGAGGTGCCCGCGTTTGGTCAATTCGTCGCCGACGGTGAGGATGTCGGCGGGCTCACCGCGGCCGTAGAGATCGAGGATCGCTTCGTGCACCAACTGGTGCGCCGGTCGGTAGTAGTCGTCGGTCCGCAGGGTCTCGACGACGTCCGCGATCGCGTCTTTCGAGAGCATCATGCCGCCGAGCACGGACTGTTCGGCGGCCACGTCCTGCGGAGGCTGGCGATCAATCTCGCTGCGAGTCGGCTCGTCGTACTCCGGGGGACTCTCGATCACCGACTGCTCCGTTTCTGCTGATACCGCTACCGCCACGCACGCACTCTGCGCGGTCTCTCTCACAGGGTGCATCCATGCTTCATGACGCCTCCGACAGTTTCCGTCGGACGGCCTCATCGCACTGGAAGAAAGCCACTGTATGACCAGAGTTTTGGGTCAGACAACCCTCGATGTGAACAGACCTGTGGATAGCGTGTGGACGAGAGGCGCAGACGTGTGGACGACGCGCGCAGAGCCTGTGCGATCAACTGTGCATAACCGCACGAATCTCGAGAGAATCATCCTATGACCTGCAAGTTTTCGATTCACATCTTGTGGAAAGAAGAATATTTCCGAGACTTCTCGTACGCCCGGCGGGCACTACACGACAACCTCGAACGCGCGCAAGGGGTTCGACATTGCGACTTCTATCCCCAGGTTATCCACAGGGGCGCCCGCGTGTGCCTACGGCGTCCGCGTGTCGCCTTCGGACGTAACCGCGGCGTCGTCCAGGACGACGGTGCCTGAATCCGGATAGGTCATATCGTCGGCACCGGCGCATGCATCTGCCGCGTCGACACTTGCCGGCTCGGTAGGTGTCCTCGCCGTTGCGCTATCGCCATCGCCATCGCCGACTCCAGGACCCAACTCATCGCTAGGGCGCGAAACGACCTCGGCGGCCGCCAGTGCGTTGTTCGCGGCCCGAACTTGGACGACGGTCAACGCGAACGCCAGCACGCCGAACCCAGCGGCCGCCAACCCGATGAACCCGAAGCCCCAGGCGCCAATTGGCGATCGCACAAGCACGTCGGAGAATCCGTCGTAGATGTAACGCCATTCGATGTAGACGCCCAAGATCGCGACCAGCGCAAAGCCGGTGAGCAATAGATAACAGGCTCGGGTGCGTTCAGCCACCGGCACGAGATTCCGCCAGGCGATCGCGCTCAGTGCGATCAACGCGATGATCACCACAAAGAAGTACCGCCCCTGCAGTCCGGCAGGAAGGTGCGTCCGTGCGTAGCCCGACCACGTCCGCGACAGCAGCGCCACGAGAAGTACCAACACGGTCACGGTGAGCACGAGAGCTGGGACGCGCGCGTTGGAGCGCCGATACGCGTACCCCGCGATCACCGCGAAGCACACCACCGTCAGCAGGCTCGTCACGGCTTCCGGCATGGGGTGCGCGAGCCAGCCGAAGTTTCCCCAGAAACTACGGCTGAGTCCGGACCACACATACTCGGAGAACTCGAGCACGCTCGGCCCAGTCCCCTCAGACCACGGCAGTGTGTCGTACAACGTGCTGTTGGGCTGAATCACGCCTGACACGATCAGGTTTCGCAGCCACCACGCACCGCCGATGCCGCCGATTGCCATCGCCGCGACGGTGCGCCACAATCTTTGTCGGAGGCTGAGCACTCGCGGCCAGAAGAGCACAACTACCGCTACAAACGCGACAAGAGGTAGCGCCGTTCCTTTGCTCGTCAGCACGAACGCGAGCGCTAATCCGATTCCGCCCGTCGTGATCCACGACGTATCCCCGGTCATGATTCGGATGCCTAGCCAAATCACCAGGGCGCTGAATCCTATGGCCATGGAGTCGTTCGATACCGACCCCATAATGTGCGCGAGCTGCGGCACCGCCAATAGGCTCGCCGCAGCAACCAACCCGGCGCGCGGCGATCGGGTCAAGCGGCGGACGCTGTCCCACGCTGCTAACGGCAGCGGAAGCACGAAGATCAATCCGGCCAGCCTCGCAGCGAGTACCGCCTCATCGACCCGCATGTCGTCATAGTCGATCGCGGTCAGCACGGCTGCGATATACGCGTAGTACACCGGAGGGTGTTGCGTCATCTGATCTATCCCGCTGTACCCCGGATGCAGCTCGCGCAGCTCGCTGACCGTCGACCGCTCGGTCGCTGGCATGCCGGCTTGTTCGGACGCGATGAGTATCCAGTCCGCGACTTGCGCCTCACCAGGCTCCGGCCAGGCACCACCGTCGATGAGCCGGACCGCGCTATTGAAGTGATTATTCTCGTCCGGTGCATCAAACATCGGCGCTAGCGCGGCCCAGAACGCCACCAGGGACACGAACGTGGCCGTAATCGCAGCCAGGGCCAACTTTTCTCCGCGCCTCGCACGGGGCAACGACACCTCAACCTCATCGGCGCAATCTCCGGAGTTCGGCGTCGCAGTCAATGCCATAGGGAGCACGCACAGCTTTCAGATCGGCAGGAGGGTCCCGGCGATGTTATCGGAAGGGCAGCGGGCGCTCAGCGCTCCGCACCGCGGGACACACCCCTCAAGGGTTATCGCCACGTCGAGCGCTAGGCCGTCGACCGTGTTGCAGAGTTAAGTCGTATGCCGTCGCGTACCATGTCGTGGCCGGGACCAACAGTCCCGTTTGAGTTCAAGGAGTCATCTTGCGCCTGTCAGTCATCGGATGCGGTTATCTCGGCGCGGTCCATGCTGCCGCCATGGCTTCCATCGGCCACGACGTCGTGGGTATCGACGTCGACACGGACAAAGTCGCTTCGCTCGCCGCAGGACGCGCCCCGTTTTACGAGCCCGGGCTGCAGCCGATCCTCGAAGCTGGGCTCGAGTCAGGGCGCCTGTCTTTCTCCACCGATCCCGCACAGGTCAAGGGCGCCACAGTGCACTTTATCGGCGTCGGTACGCCGCAGCGCAAGGACGGCCACGCCGCTGACCTCACTTATGTGAACGCGGCGGTGGACGCTCTCATCCCGTATCTTGCCCCCGGCGACATCGTGGCCGGGAAGTCGACGGTTCCCGTGGGCACGGCAGCCGATTTGGCGAAGCGGATCGCCCCCACCGGCGCCACCTTGGTGTGGAACCCGGAATTCCTGCGCGAGGGTTATGCGGTGAAGGACACGATCGAGCCGGATCGCATCGTGATCGGCATCGAGGCGGGCTCAGATGGCGAGCGTGCCGCGGACCTGCTGCGCGAGGTCTATCACACCGCCGTCGCCACTGACACGCCGTACATCGTCACCGACCTGGCCACCGCTGAATTGGTGAAGGTCGCCGCTAACGCGTTCTTGGCGACCAAGATCTCGTTCATTAATGCGATGGCCGAGATCGCCGAGGTCGTCGGCGCGGACGTGACCGACCTGGCCGACGCCATCGGACATGACGAACGGATCGGCCGCAAGTTCCTCGGTGCCGGCGTGGGCTTCGGCGGCGGTTGTTTACCCAAGGACATCCGAGCGTTCTCCGCACGCGCTGAGGAACTCGGCCGCGGCGATTCGGTCGCCTTCCTGCGTGAGGTAGACGCCATCAACCTGCGCCGGCGCGACCGGGTCGTCGATGTACTCGCCGAGGCACTGGGCGGAGCGGTCTATCAGAAGCGGATCGCCGTGCTCGGGGCCGCCTTCAAACCGCTGAGCGATGACATCCGTGACTCCCCCGCCCTCGACGTCGCCGTGCGCCTGCACGGGTTCGGCGCTCGAGTGAGGGTCACGGACCCTCAGGCCATCGACAACGCCCGCCGCGCGCAGCCGCAACTGGAGTACGTCGCCGACCGGGCGGATGCTATACGCGACGCGGATGCCGTGGTCGTGGTCACCGAGTGGGATGAGTACCGCCGCGAGATGACGCCGGCCGAGCTCGCCGAACTCACGGACGGGCGGATTATCATCGACGGACGTAACTGCCTCGATGCTGCCGCGTGGCGCGCCGCCGGGTGGACCTACATCGGCATGGGGCGCCCGTAATACGCACGCTCGGGCAATCTCCAGGCGCGCCTCAACGGCACGCCGCCACGCGAGCGCTCTCACACTCTGGATAAGAAACCGCAGGGTGGTACTGCGGTAATATCCGCCTAAGCGGTACGCCTATCTGTGATCACGCGTCCCGCCCGGAAAAGTTTTGAGAGGTAATGCATGCGCCTGTTCATCCAGGTTCCCTGCCTGAACGAAGAGGCGACCCTTCCGCTGGTGCTGGAGAGCATCCCGAAGCAGATCGACGGGATCGACGAGATCCACATCCTGATCATCGACGACGGCTCGAGTGACCGCACCGTCGAGGTGGCTCGTCAGCACGGGGTCGAACATTTCGTGTTCCACACCCGCAATATGGGGCTAGCGCGTTCTTTCCGCGACGGCGTCGACTACGCGCTGCAGCATGGCGCCGATATCGTGGTCAATACCGACGGCGACAACCAGTACCCGCAACAGATGATCGGCGAACTCGTCCAGCCGCTGATACGAGGCGAAGCCGACATCGCGATCGGTGATCGCCAGACGAAGACGATCGAACACTTCTCGCCGTTCAAGAAGATCATGCAAGGCGTCGGGTCCAGCGTCGTCAACTTCGCCGCAGAGACGGACCTGCCCGATGCCGCCAGCGGTTTCCGCGCGTACTCGCGCGAATCGCTGATCCGCCTCAACGTGGTGACCCAGTTCAGTTACTGCATGGAGACGATCATCCAGGCCGGCAACAAGCGGCTGCGGATCGCTAGCGTGCCGATCACCACCAACCCGAAGACTCGCGAGTCGCGGCTGTTCAAGAACATCTTCCAGCACATGGGCCGCTCCGGGCAGGCCATCATGCGCAGTTACGTGATGTTCAAACCGCACACCGTGTTCCTCATCCTCGCGGCCCTGTTCTTCCTCGGCGCCGCGATACCGTTCGTGCGATTCTTGATCCTCACCTGGACCGGTAACGCCGGCGATCACATCCAATCGTTGATCTTCGGCAGCGCCATGTTGGTGGGCTGTCTGCTGAGTCTCGCGCTAATTGTCATCTCGGACATGCTCCGCACGAATCGCACGTTGATGGAGGATGCGCTCGAGCGCATTAAGATCGTGCAGTACAGCCACGAACGACTCCTTGATCCCAACAAGGACCTGGGCGCCGAAACTAGGCATCCGTCCATGCTCATTTCGGCCGCCGAGCACGACAGCCAGGTTGCTGACGCCGCCAAGACCGCACGCTGACCCGCGCTGCTGCGCTTCTCGCCACCTGGAGAGCCTCTGTGCTGAACCGCCTGAAGAACATCGCGAAAGACCTACTCGCGATCACCTGGATCCGTCGCACGTACGAGGGCGTGAATCGTGTCTTCCTCGAGAGCTTCGGATCCAACCGGATTCTGACGCACTTGTACTACTTCGTCAGCATCATCACGTTCAACCGTGAGCAGGCCGCGGTGCTGCGTGGGCGCCGCAATTACTACCGAAACAAGCACCGCGACCGCGTTACGCACGTCGAGCTGCGCCGCAACATTCATCGGCTCGAAAAGGGGCTGGTGATGCGTCCACGACGCGATGTGTTCGCCCGCGACTACATCATCGAGACCATCGAGTTCTACGAAGAGGCCACCCGCCAGTGCGCCGTCGACCCGGACACGATGGACAGCGCCGAAATGAGCTGGGCGCACGACGTACTCACCGAGTACTTTCGGGTCGCGACCGGGCCTGACGAGACGATCGCCGCAGCACGCGCGCGCTTCGAGGCGGCGGGATACGACGCGGAGCCCACGGGGCGCATTCCGCATCCGAAGGAACAGCTCAGCGACATCGAGTACGGCGAGCTCGAGAAATTGATCATGCAGCGGCGCAGCGTCCGCTGGTACGAGCAGAAGCCGGTGCCGCGCGAGCTGATCGATCAGGCGCTGCTGTTGGGCCGCCAAGCGCCCACGGCCTGCAATCGCCTGCCCTACGAGTTCCGCATTTTCGATGACCCCGAGATGGTGCGCACTGTCTCCTCGATCCCGTTCGGTACAGCGGGGTACGGGCACAACATCCCCGCTGTCGCGGTCGTCGTCGGCAAGCTCGACTCCTACTTCAGCCCGCGTGATCGGCACGCGATCTACGTCGATGGTTCGCTGGCCGCCATGCAGTTCATGCTCGCCCTGGAGACTCTCGGGCTCTCCTCCAGCGTCATCAACTGGCCTGACTTCGAGCCGCTGGAACGCAAGATGCAGAAGACGCTCGATCTGTCGCTGACGGACCGGGTCGTCATGTTGATTGCCTTCGGCTACGCGCATCCCGAGGGGTTGGTGCCGTTCTCCGCAAAGAAGGAACTCGACACCTTCCGCCGCTACAACTAGCCCACGTGACAACGTCGAACGACGCGCAGTCCCCGGCTCCACCCAGCGCCCCGGCTCCGCCCAGCGCCAAGAGGCGCCGCATGAAGATTCTGCGCTGGATCATCACGCTGGTCGTGATCGGAGTCGTAGGCTACTTCTTCGCGCGTTCGCTCATTGACAACTGGAGCGAGTTCCAGAGTCATCAGCTCGCCTTCGACTGGGGCTGGGTACTGGCCACCATCCTGTTCGCCCTCGCGGTCGCCCTGACCGGCGTCGTCTGGGCACGCGTGGTTCGGGTGGTGGAAAAAGACGTACCGATCACCACCACCGAAGCGGTTGCCGTGCAGAGCCTGTCGTGGGTACTCAAATACATCCCCGGACAGGTCGGGTCCGTAGCCAACAAGGTCCTGTGGGCGAAGAAGAAGGGGATCAGCAGAATGCTGATCATCATCAGCTTCGTCTACGAGAACGTATTCCTGCAGATTGCCTCGATCGTGCCCGCGGCGGTG
Organism: Cumulibacter soli; assembly: GCF_004382795.1. NCBI lineage: Bacteria > Bacillati > Actinomycetota > Actinomycetes > Geodermatophilales > Geodermatophilaceae > Cumulibacter > Cumulibacter soli. Next base: position 781,708 of record NZ_SMSG01000001.1, read on the forward strand.
ATCTTGCTGATCAGCCTGGGCCCGCAGATCTTCGGCGACAACGTCACCCTGCTCCTGTTGCCGCTTCTCGTGCTCATCCCGATGGCGATGATCATGTATCGCCCGCTGTTCCACAAGATCGTGAATCTGCCGGCCAAGAAGGTGCTCAAACAGGACGTCCCCCGCGATTACTTCCTGAGCACCTGGCAGTCGCTGCGCGCGAGCCTGGAGTTCGTCGGTCCGCGCATCGTGAACGGCGTCGGCTTCGTGTTCATCGCAGAGTCGGTCTCGGACATCACGCCGAGCGACTGGCTCCCGTTCGCGGCGGCGTACGTGCTGGCTGGCGCAATCGGCATCCTCGCCATCTTCGTGCCCAGCGGTTTGGGCGTGCGCGAAGCGATCATCGTGGCGATACTCAGCCAGTACATTCCCGTGCCCGAGGCGATCCTGATCAGCCTCATCGCGCGGCTGCTATCTACGATCGGCGACCTCCTCGTCGCCGGAACCTACCTCGTCACCCGCCGTACTATCCCTAAGGAGATCCGCCCATGACCACGTCCCGGATCACGATTATCGGCTCGGCGTTGTCCGGCAACAAAGGCGCCGCGGCCATGCTCGAAAGCGCTATTCAGACTCTTAGCGAGCGCCTCGGCGATGTCGAGTTCACCCTGTTGAGCATGTATCCGGTCGAGGACGCCGAGCAGAACCATTACGACAATCTGAAGATTGTCGCGGCGAACCCGAAACAGCTCGGCGTGACTATCAACGTGCTGGCTCTAGCCCACCGCCTGCTGCCGTTCGCGCGTAAGACGATCGAGCGTAGGTCGAAGGCAGTGGGTGCACTAGTCGCTGCCGACGTACTTCTCGATCAGGGTGGCATCACTTTCACCGATGGGCGCGAGAAGTTCCTGCTCTACAACATCGCCTCGATCCTGCCGGCATTGAATACCCGTACGCCGGTGTTCAAGTGCGCGCAGGCCGTGGGCCCGTTCAAGAATCCGATCAACCGCATCGCCTCGAAGACGTTCCTGCCGAAGGCTCGCACGCTTGTGACCCGCGGGCGAATCACGCATGAGTTCGCCACGGGGCTCGGGCTGAAGAACCTCTACGCCGGCGCAGATTATGCGTTTTCGTTGGAGATGTCCGGCTCGGAAGGCGACGAGGTTGCCAAGCACGTCGATCTGTCGTTCTTCGACGGCGGGGACGTCGTGGGCGTGTGCCCGAGCGTTGTTCTGCAGAAGAAGGTGGACGGCGCCGGCGGCGATTACGCGGGCGAAATCATCGCCTTCATCGAGTACCTGCAGTCGGCCGGCAAGCGGGTGTTGCTGGTGCCGCATAGCGTGCGGACCGGTACCGATAAGACGCACAACAACGATCTGCCGCTGTGCCGCGATATCTATCAACGTCTGGGCGCATCCAAAGATGTGCTGTTCATCGATCGCGAGTTGTCCTCGCAGCAGTTGCGTTACCTGATCGGGCGATGTGACCTCTTTGTCGCCAGCCGTTTCCATGCGATGGTCTCGTCCTTGGCGATGGCGGTACCGACGCTGGTCATCGGCTGGAGTCACAAGTACCGCGAGGTACTAGAGATGTTTGATCTTGAGGAATGGGCGTTCGGGCACGACCAGTTGTCTGGCGGGTACTTGCGCGAACGGTTTGAGGCACTTGCCGCGGCGCGGTCCGAGGTCCAGGCGAAGCTGGATTCCCACCTGCCGGACGTCAAGAAGCGATCCGTCGCGCAGGCGGATCTCATTGCCGAGATCGTCCGCGACGGCCGGTAAAGGCCGCTACGCAGCAAAGAGGGGCTGTCCGCTCGAGAAGGTGTAATTCCCTCTCGAGCGGACAGCCCTCTTTGCGGAGGCACTGCCTGGCAGCGTTACTTGCTGGCGACGACCTCGAGGTTGAACGAGCCGACCACATCTTCATGTATGCGGACCGATATCGCGTGCGAACCGGTGGACTTGATGTGACCATCGGTCTCGATGCGACGCTTGTCGAGTTCCGGACCACCGGCGGCACCGACAGCGGCGACGATGTCGCCAGCGGTGACCGATCCGAACAGGCGACCGTCAGCACCGGCGCGGGCAGCGTGCTGGACCTTCAGTCCCTGCAGGGCCGCAGCGATCTGCTTGGCATGGTCTAGATCCCGAGCACCGCGGACGGCGCGAGCGCGCTTGATCTGCTCGATCTGCTTCTCGCCGCCCTTGGTGGCGATTACGCCGAAGCCACGCGGGATGAGGTAGTTACGCCCGTACCCCGCCTTGACCTCGACGACATCGCCGGGAGCACCGAGGCCGGTGACTTCCTGGGTGAGGATGAGCTTCATGTTCGACATTTGCTGACTCCCTTAGCGAGCGGTGCTCGTGTAGGGCAGTAGAGCCATCTCGCGGGCATTCTTGATTGCCTTGGCGAGCTGGCGCTGCTGCTGCGAGGTCACACCGGTGACGCGGCGAGCACGAATCTTGCCGCGGTCCGAGATGTACTTACGCAGCATCGCGGTGTCCTTGTAATCGATGTACTCGATCTCGGCCGCGAACAGTGGATTGGGCTTCTTCTTGGGCTTGCGAATGACTGGCTTAGCCATGTGTTGCTCCTGATTGATGCGTGAAGTGATGGTGCGGCGCACGCCGCACGGGTTAGAACGGCGGTTCGTCGCTGAATCCGCCGGCCCCAGCCGCTGGGGCAGAACCCCAAGGGTCCGCGGCGGGCGCGCCGCCACCGAATCCGCCGCCACCGCCGGCCCCGCCGCGCGCAGCGCGGGTGACCTTGGCAGTCGCGTATCGCAGCGAGGGACCGATCTCATCGGCCTCGAGCTCAACCACCGTGCGCTTCTCGCCCTCGCGCGTCTCGTACGAGCGCTGCTTCAGGCGACCAGTGACGACGACGCGCGCACCTTTGGTGAGCGACTCGGCGACGTTCTCGGCGGCCTGGCGCCAGATCGAGCAACGAAGGAACAACGCCTCGCCGTCCTTCCACTCGTTCGACTGACGGTCGAACGTACGCGGAGTGGACGCGACGGTGAAGTTGGCAACCGCTGCACCTGAAGGGGTGAAGCGAAGCTCGGGGTCAGCAGTCAGATTTCCGACCACGGTGATGACGGTCTCGCCTGCCATAGGATGTCCTCTCGAAGTTCCGTCTGGTGTCTGGACCAGTCTCACCTGTCGTGGGCGTAAACGCCATGCCACGGGTGGACCGGTGGACGAATCAGTCGGCGGTGGATAAGTCCGGGCGATTCTTAGCGGATGTCGGTGTCGACGGGTAAGCGCTTAGCGGATTTCTGGCCGGATGACCTTGGTCCGCAGCACCGACTCGTTCAACGACAGCTGGCGATCCAGCTCGCCAACCGTGGCTGGCGTGCAGTGCATGTCGATGACGGCGTAGATGCCTTCGGCGTGCTTATTGATCTCGAAGGTCAGCCGACGGCGACCCCAGATGTCAACGTTGTCGACGGTCCCGCCATCCTTCTTCACGATCGACAGGAACTGCTCGAGCGACGGAGCGACGGTGCGCTCCTCGAGCTGCGGGTCGAGGATGATCATCATCTCGTAATGACGCACTAGTTAACCCACCCCCTTTGGACTAAACGGCCACGGGACTTCCGCGACAGGAGGGTCTAGCGTCTGGCGACCGCGCATGAGATGACGTGGCCGCCGTGTCGCCCACCAGGTAGTAGGGCGACGGTCAAGGGTACCGCGCGAGGGCTCCTCGCCGCGACCGAACGTGACCGGCCGCACCCCGGCTCACCTCGTTACGAGTCTTACCCTGTCGCGGGCAGATCCCGGCAACTGCGATGAGTTGCGCTAGCGGCCGGTCCACTGCGGAGCTCGCTTCTCGAAGAACGCGGCGATCCCCTCTTTACTGTCCTCGGATTCACGCACCGCTACTTGGGCCGCGTCGGTCAACCTGAAGCCGTGCTCATCGGTGGCACCGACGTACCCGGCGATGACGCCGCGCGCCAGTCGAACGGCTAGCGGCCCATTCGCGCAGATCGATTCCGCCAACTCCACGGCGCGCTGACGGGCCTCCCCGGGCTCGGTCACGTGGTTCACCAGGCCATACGCGGCTGCGCGCTCGGCGGTGATCGGCTCACCACTGAGCGCCATCTCAGTCGCCACGTTCAGCGGCAACGCCCGTGGCCCGCGAAATAGCCCAGCGCAGGTCGGGATCAGACCACGCTTGACCTCGGGCAGCCCGAGGACGGCGTCACGGGAGGCGACGATCATGTCGCAGGCGAGCGCGATCTCCAACCCACCGCCGTACGCCGAGCCCTGCAGCGCCGCGATCAGTGGAGTCTCGCGCTGACGACGAATGATGCCGTACTCCCCGCCGCGTTCGGTGACGTAATCACCGTTGGCGCCGAGGTCGCTACCGGCACAGAACACCGGGCCCTCACCGGTCAGCACGCCACACCACAAGTCGGTGTCGTCGTCCAGCAGATTTAACGCGGCGTCCAATTCGTCGGCGAGCGCGCGGTCGACGGCGTTACGTCGTTCCGGACGGTTCAGGGTGATGACCAGGACATGACCGATGCGTTCGGTGTGCACGAGACTCATGGGGCCATCCTAGGCAGCACGACCGCAGCAATAACACGCACAATTCTGATGAAACGGGTAGCGCCGGGCATTGACGTTGGAGTACCACAATAAGCAGGTACCAACACCGGTGCCTGGTGGCCACTGTGGAGGAATCAGCTATGGGACTCGGCGACATGATCAACAAGGGCAAAGACGCCCTGTCGAACATCACCGGCGACGAGAAGAAGAGCGATGAACTTCTCGACAAGGGCGAGAACTTTGCCAACGACAAGTTCGCTGGCCATGAGGACAAGGTCGGCAAGGTCCGCGACACGCTCGACGACAAGATCGGCGAGTAGGACCCTGCACCGTTTCGCACGGACGTGACTTGCGGCGGAATTCGCGGACAGCGAATTCCGCCGCTAGTCTACAGGCCCTTCTGCGGGTAGAGCCGCAAGCGGTGCCGATGGCAGAGTGGGCACATGAAAGCCGACATTTTGCTCACGAACGGCCGCATCCGCACCATGGACGGCGACCGAGTCGCTTCCTCGCTGGCGATCTGGGGCGGGCGTGTGCTGGCGCTGGACGAAGACGTTCCCGCCACACGCACCGTCGATCTGAACGGCCGAACCATCACCCCGGGCTGGCATGACGCACACAATCACATGGCGGGTTTCGGGCTCTCGCTCAGCGAAATCGACCTCTCGGACGGCGCGGTCCGCTCGGTCGACGACGTCTACGCCGCCGTCACGGCAGCGGTCGGGATCAGTGCGCCCGGCGATTGGATCATCGGCGCGCGGTACGACCAGAACAAGCTGGGTTCGCATCCCGAACTGCGGCACCTCGATGCCATCGCACCGAACAATCCGGTGTGGCTCAAGCACACGTCAGGACACATGGCGGTAGTGAACTCTGCCGCGCTACGCGGCACAGACATCGATCGGCCGCCCGCTGGCGGTGTCGTCGTACGCGGCGCCGACGGTCAGCCGACCGGCCTGCTACAGGAGCAGGCGATGCAACTGGTCCAGGACCAGGTGCGCCCCTACTCGCAGGCTGCTCTCGTTGAGGCGATCGGGCGCGCTTCAGCGCAGTACGCCGCCGAGGGCCTCGTCGGGGTCACCGAAGCTGGGATCGGCGCGGGCTGGGTGGGTCACTCCCCCGTTGAGGCGGCGGCGTACCAGGCGGCGTTGGAGCGCGGACTACTCAAACAGCGGGTCACGCTCATGCCGGTGTCGGACGCGCTGCGCCATATCGATCGTGGCACCGAAGACGGATCGGCGTACGCGATGGATCTCGGTCTGCGGACGGGATTCGGCAGTGACATGCTGCGCCTGGGACCGATGAAGGTATTCAGCGACGGGTCGCTGGTCGGGCACACCGCGGCAATGTGCGCCGAGTTCGCGAATGCGCCTGGCCAGGTCGGGTTTCTACAGGAAGACGTCGAGTCGCTGCGCGAGAAGATTCGTGGGGCGCACCGCGCCGGCTGGCAGGTAGCGACACACGCGATCGGTGATCGCGCCGTATCGACAGTTCTCGACATTTACGAAGAGGTGCTCGCCGAGTTCCCGCGCGAGGATCACCGGCATCGCATCGAGCATCTGGGTGTGTGCCACCCGAACGACGTCGAACGACTCGCACGTCTGGGCATCATCCCCACGCCGCAGGGCCGATTCATGACCGAACTCGGCGATGGGATGGCTCGGGCACTCGGGCATGAGCGCGCAGAGTGGTGCTACCGCGGCCAGTCGCTATTGGACGCCGGGGTGGTACTTCCCGGCAGTTCCGATCGTCCTGTCGTGCTGGGCGCACCGCTACTGGGCATGGTCGGCATGGTCACCCGCCGGACCGCCAATGGTGAGTTCCTGGCGCCCTCGGAGGCGATTTCGACGTACAACGCGCTGCGCGCCTATACCGTCGGCTCGGCGTTCGCCAACCGCAGCGACGACGTCACCGGATCACTCGAGGTCGGCAAGTACGCCGACCTCGTCGTGCTCGGCGCCGACCCGCTCGAGACACCCGGCGAGGAACTCGGCGACATAGATATACACGCGACGATGGTCGCCGGTACCCTCACCCACGGCGAGCTTTAGCTCCTCAGACCTCGGAGTCCCCACATGGGCCTACTTACCTTCAGCATCAACGTCACCTTGGATGGCTGTGTCAGCCACGAGGTCGGCATCGCGGACGACGAGACGCACGCCTATTTCACCGCACTCATGGATGCCCACGGCGCAATGCTGTGGGGCCGCACCACCTACGAAATGATGGAAGGTTACTGGCCGGCAGTTGCCCGCGCAGAGGTCGACGCGCCACCGGCTATCCGCGACTGGGCGCGCAAACTGGAGTCGAAAGCAAAGTACGTCGTATCTGCAACGCGTAGCGACTTTCCGTGGACCAATAGCCATCACCTCATCGGCGACCTGAGCGCCGCGGTGCAGGCACTGAAGGAGAGCACGCCGGACGGCGTACTCGTCGGAAGCGTCACGTTGGCGAACGCCCTCGATCGCCTGAACCTGATCGACGAGTACCAGTTCCTGCTGCACCCATTGATCGCCGGGCGCGGACCTACCCTTCATGAGCGCGGCTTGCCGGATACCCGACGCCTAGATTTGGTTTCCGCCGAACCGTTGCGTAACGGCACCGTGGCGCTGCATTACCGACGGGCAAGCTGACGTCCGTTCGCACCGCGGCGGGTGCTCAGTTCCATTTCGCGCCCGCGACGGCGCAGCGCGAGTGTCAGGCTGGATAGTTTTCGGCGATGCGTTGCATCCAGTCGACTATCTCGCGGCTTAGGACCTCAAGATGGCTACGGCTGCTGACGACCGGATAGGGATACAGCGGATCGTCAGCGTGCTGGTTCTTCGACATGAACACCGTCCGTGCAAGCTCTGATAACGGCACGCGTCGCTCACACGCACTATCTCCCGCGGACACCGACAGAGCCGGCGACATCGTGTTGATTCCGCGTCCGAGACGGCATTCGAGCTCAACGGAAACCTCTCCCGCGACCACCGACACCGTGAAGGCGTTCGTGCGGCCCACGCGCGCAACCTTGGCGCCGGCATTGCGGAACGCCTTGATGAACTCTGTCACTGCCAGCGGCGCGAACCCTCCGCGAGCCGTCGCCAGGGAATCTTCCTCGTAGGTATTTCTCGCGAGGGCACGCCAGTCCAGGCGGTGGTCACACCAGCGGTAGTAGTCGGTGTCGAACTCGGTGCCGTCGAGCGTTGCGCGGATGCGTAATGTCGGGATAAAGAACTCGGGCTCCTCGGTCACGCCGCCACGGTAACAAGTAAACCGGGTCAGCGTCGGCCATGGCTCAGGTGGCCGGGTCGTCGCGGACCGATCGATTGGTTCCTGCCCCGAGGCCGGCGACGTGCATCAGAAACAAGCTCGTCCACGAATGCACATGGCGATCGAGCTGATGCTGGTACGTGATTTCGCACCACGTTAGCCGCGCGGTCGCCCGCGTAGAGTCACGCCATGCTTGAGATTCGCCCCAACTGTGAATGCTGCGACCGAGACCTTGCAGTAGATAGCCCTGACGTATACATCTGCACCTTCGAGTGCACGTGGTGTTCAGATTGCGTCGACCTGTTCGAGAATCGCGCTTGCCCCAACTGCGGCGGCAACCTCGTTCCACGACCTATCCGACCGCGGCACCTACTTCAGAAGAACCCCGCTTCAGGCAAGCGCGTAGCGAATCCAGATTGCCTGGCGCGCCACGCGCCCGCCTGAATAGGTTGAGACGCCCTACTGAGATGCCGCCGATGACAGCGATCCGCATTTTCGGCTACCGCCAGCCGAGGGCCGGCGCGACGTGCGTCAGCAGCGACTCAATCACATGAGCGTTGTAGTCGACTCCAAGTTGATTCGGCACGGTCAACAGCAACGTGTCCGCGGCCTCGATGGCTTCGTCCTCGCGCAGTTGCTCGATCAGCGCATCAGGTTCTCCGGCGTACGATTTGCCGAACCTCGCGATACCGCCGTCGATGTTGCCGACTTGGTCGCGACTGGCCGTCTCGCGGCCGAAGTACGCCCGGTCTAGGTCGCTAACGATCGGGAAGATGCTGCGGCTGACCGACACGCGCCCGGTCCGCTCGTGCCCAGCCTCGGCCCACGCGTCGCGGTAGCGCTGGATTTGCTCGGCCTGCAGTTGGTGGAACGGGACGCCGGTGTCCTCAGTGAGCAGGGTCGAACTCATCAAGTTCATGCCCTTGCGTGCCGTCCACTCGGCCGTGTCGCGGGAACCCGCGCCCCACCAGATCCGGTCACGCAGACCCTCGGAATACGGTTCGATTCGCAGCAGACCGGGCGGGTTCGGGAACATCGGATTGGGACTCGGCTCGGCGAATCCCTCGCCGGTCAGCACCTGCAGCAGTACGTCGGTGTGGGCGCGGGCCATATCGGCATCGCTTTGCCCGTCGGCCGGCTCGTAGCCGAAGTAACGCCAACCGTCGACGACCTGCTCCGGTGAGCCACGGCTGATCCCAAGTTGCAGTCGACCGCCGGAAATAAGGTCGGCGGCGCCGGCATCCTCAGCCATGTACAGCGGGTTCTCATATCGCATATCGATCACGCCGGTGCCGATTTCGATCTTCTTGGTCCGCGCGCCGATGGCCGACAGTAACGGGAACGGCGAGCCGAGTTGGCGAGCGAAATGGTGCACCCGGAAATAGGCGCCGTCCGCACCAAGCTCCTCGGCTGCAACGGCGAGGTCTATCGACTGCAGCAGCGTGTCTGCTGCAGTCTGCGTCTGCGAATGCGGTGAAGGCGTCCAGTGACCGAACGAGAGAAACCCGATCTTTTTCATACAACCTTCAACTAATTTTCCGCTCGGGTTGTTCCGCTCCGCGATGCGACGCCGATCACCCGCCCGATCGACGCGATCGGTAGTGGCATGCCCGCATGGGGACAACCAGATCGGCGCTGGCCGCGCGGGCCCGGATCAGTTTCGGCAACCCACAGGATTAGACCTGGTCCAGAGCGCGGCGCGTCGCGCCGACGAGCCAGTCCAACTCATCGTCCGTCATCACGAACGGCGGCGAGAACTGCATACCGCGGCCGTCCGCACCAATCTTGCGGCTGACGACACCCTCGTTGAGCATCGCCTGATAGAACCGCTCGGACGCGTCCGCGTCGTGCGTCAGCACCGATCCGATCAGCCCGGCCCCGGCGCGCACTTCGGCGACGGCCGGATGGTCAGACAGCGAACGTAGTCCGTCGGCCATCAGCGGCTCAAGGTGGCGCACTCGCTCCAGCAGCCCGTCGGACTCGATCACCTCGATGTTCGCCACACCCGCCGCGGCGCACGTGGCGTGCCCGGAATACGTGAGGCCGTGCTTGAACAGTTCAGTCGACCCGTCCTCCCAGAACGGTCGGCACACCTTCGGCGAGATAACGACGCCACCGACCGGAAGGTATCCGCTGGTGACCCCCTTCGCGAAGGTGATCATGTCGGGCTGCAGGTCCCACCGCTCAGAGGCGAACCATTCACCGGTACGCCCAAAACCGGTGATCACCTCGTCTGCGACGAACAGAATGCCGTGGCGACGACACAGTTCCCGGACGCGATGCAGGTAATCCTCGCCGGGGAAAATCGCGCCACCAGCACCGATCACCGGCTCGCAGAAGAACGCCGCTACGAGTTCCGGGCCGGCGTTCATGATCACTTTCTCGACGTCGTCCACATCGGTGGCTGACGCGCGCAGGATGTCGGGATCGAGGTCGCCGTACCCAGCCCGCATAGCCGGCATCCAGCCGAGCGCCGTACCGAAGCCGTGCAAACCGTGGTAGGCGTGCTCGCGGCTGATAAGGATTCGCCGGTTCGGCTCACCGGTCGCGGTGAAGTATCGCCGGGCGAGCTTGGCGGCGGTATCGATCGCATCGCTGCCGCCGGAGCCGAGGAACACCTTCGCGTCTGGTCCCAGGGGCGCGATCTCGACGATCTTGTCGGTGAGTTTCTTGGTGATCGGTGTCGCGAAGTTACCGAATGAGTGGAACCCTTCAAGCTGCGCCATCTGACGGCGTACCGCCTCGGTGATCCGTTGATCCCCGTGGCCGATGTTCGCGTACCAGAGGCTCGCGCCCGCATCGAACATCTTGCGGCCGTCGTCCGTCCAGAGATGACTACCCTCACCACGGACGAAAATGATCTCGTCGTTCTTCGCCGTGGCCATCGGGCCTTGCGGATGCCAAAAAGAGGTCTCACTCATCACCCCATCCTGCCCACGACGCGCCGTGTTGTCGATGGAAAACCTGCGGCGTACGGCGATATCGCCGTACGCCGCAGGCCAGTGACTCATGACTACTCGGATTGGCTACTCGGATCCGGCCCAGCGCAGCGTGACCGATCCACCGAGCGGGACCTGCAATTCGGCAGTGCCGTCTTCGTTGACTTGCAACGCATAACCCGCGACGTTGGCCTGGTGCCCGATTTCGGGGTGCTCGCGCGCCTCAGCCTCGGCACCGGCCGCTTCGTACGACGGCGACTCCGGCGACGACGCGGACTCGTCGACCCCAAGGTCACCCGCCTCCCGCAGATCGTCACTCACCTCAGGCTGCTCGGCGACACCGGCGTCCGCACCGCTGGGCTTTTCGTCCGCTGGGGGCATCGCCCATCCATCTGGTACGTCCTGCCCGCTGGAGGCGGTTTCAGCCTCTGGCTCCGGGTCGAGCACGCCGAGACCGGCATCCGACTGGTCGGCACCGGCGTCCGGTTGGTCAGCACCGCTCGCCGCTGCGGCACCTGCGGCCCCTGCAGCGCCGGCGGCGCCCGCGGCGGGCAGGTCAGGGATTCGGGTAGCCATCATCGTTTGCGAGTTATCCGGCACTGAGGGAGTCCCCGCGGCCGCGTCCGCCGGCGGCGGAGCGGGACTCGAGATGACACCCGACTGCGGACCGAGCGCGGACGGCGCGGCCTGGAACGAGGCCTCGTCCAGCGGCAGTCCGGTCTTCACCGTTGCCGCGGGCGCGCCCCACTGCGCGGTCGCTGCGTCGTACCGCTGCGATACGCCACACTCGGCGTAGAAGGTCTGTCCGTCCTTGCGGTAGGCCGCAACACCAAAGATGCTGTTCCACGCTGGCGTGGGCCCGTCGTACGTGACCATCCAGTCGTCGCTGGTGAAGTAAAACTTGTCCGGCGTGACCTCTTGCTTGGCGAGTTCGTCGAGCACCATCTGTTGCAGATGATCGTCGGCGTACCTGCCCTGCGGTGGAAGAATCGACGGATTCACGATGGCGCTCTCCTAGTTGGTCGTCGTTGGCTACGCTCCTCGCCCTCTAGGCTACGCACCGTAGAGTCAGGTACGTGAGTACTTCGAATATCAGGATCGGCGCACACGTGCGCGACGACGAGCCGTTGGCCGCCGCGGCCGAGCGCGATGCGGACGTCGTCCAGTTCTTCCTGGCCGATCCGCAGAAGTGGCACAAGCCGAAGCCGCGGACGGACGCCGACGCGTTGCGCGAGGCCGACACTCAGGTGTTTATCCACGCGCCCTACATCGTCAATGTCGCCTCGACGAATAACCGGATCCGGATCCCCAGTCGCAAGATCATGCGCGAACATGCCACCGCGGCGAAGGAAATCGGCGCGATGGGGCTGATCGTGCACGGCGGACATGTGACCAAGGACGACGATCCCGCGGTGGGTGTGGACAACTGGCGCAAGGCGTTCCTCGAAGCGCACGAGAAGTACGGCGGGCTCGACACCCCGATCCTGATCGAGAACACCGCAGGCGGCAATTTTTCGATGGCGCGCAGGTTGGATGCCCTGGCGCGGTTATGGGATGCGGTCGGCGAATTCGAGCCGGGATTCTGCCTGGACACCTGCCACGCGCACGCCGGCGGGATCGACCTACTGACTGCGGTCGAGAAGATCAAAGCGATCACCGGACGGATCGATCTGGTGCATTGCAACGACTCGCGCGATGCGTTCGACTCGGGCCGTGACCGGCACGCCACCATTGGGCAAGGCGAGATCGACCCGAAGTTGCTCGCCGAAGTCGTGCTCGCCGCGGGTGCGCCGGTTGTCGTAGAGACGCCGGATGACGGCCAGGCCGAGGACATCGCCTTCCTCCGCAGCAGCCTCCCCTAACCCCATCTCCAGGCGCTCACTTGGGCGATGGCTGGGCGGCCGCGCTCGCATCGTCGTGGGGAACCGGATCCGAGGTGGCGCGAGATGACCGGCGGGCACTCCTCAAGCGGAGGGTGAAGCGGTCGTCGGCGCCATCGAAGACGCCGCCGGACGGGTCATCCTGCCCGACGCGCCGCACACGGTCCTGGGATGGGTACCAGATGTCGCGAATCACCAGCACCGCCATCGCGATCACAAACCCGCTGCGGATCAGCACGAACAGCGCGATCCACTGGTAATCGACCCCGGAGGAGAGCACAGCTTCCTCACCCTCGGGTCGGGCTTGGTTTGCGTAGTAGATGTCACGCTGGTGGAACCACAGCATGGTGCATATCCACACCATCGCTTCAGCGAGTTGCCAGCCGATGATCAGCCGCCACCGCGGCAACGCGAGCGCGATCAGCGGTAGCAGCCAGATCGAGTACTGCGCACTCCACACTTTGTTCGTCAGCAGGAACGCTGCGACGATCAGGAACACCAGTTGCGCCACGCGCGGCCGCTGGGGCGCGGCGAGAGCTACCACCGCGATTCCCACACAGCATAGCGCCATCGCGATAAAAACCCACGTGTTGAGCGTGTCCGCCTCGATGAGGTTCTCGAACTCGAACTGCGTTGCCGATGACACCGCCCGCTCGCCGATCTCCCACAAGGTCGACTGGTCGGCGGTGCGTTCTGCGTTCAGGTCGAGGAACACTCGCCAACCGGCGTACGCGCCGATCATCACCGGCACGTTCACCGCAGCCCACCCGGCCACAGCACCGCCGACCGCCCCGCCGAACGAGCGCCATTTGCCGCTGCGCAGCGCCAGCACCAACAAAGCGCCGAGCATGAGCACCGGATACAACTTTGCTGCAGTCCCGAGCCCCAGGAGGATGCCGCACAGCACGGGTCGCTCGCGCGACCACGCGAACATGGCCGCGGCCAGAAACGCCATCGCGAACAAGTCCCAGTTGGTGAACGCGTGCACCACCACAATGGGCGCGGCGGCCACGAGAGCGGCGTCCCACACCCGCCGGCCGGCTGTGCGCGCGGTGAAGTACACGACGGCGAAGTAGCACAGCGCGAGCAGGAGGCAGGTGACGGCGAAGTAGCCCGCCCAGCTCATCGCGTCGGGGGTCACGACCTCGATGACCGACTGCACGGGCGCGGAAACCGCATGCGCGAACCACATGAAGAACCCACTGAGCACCGGGTACTCAACGCGGCCGAAGGAGTAGCCGACGTCCTGCGGCGCGAGGCTGGGATCCATGCTGAAATACGGCACTGCCCCGTCGGTGATTCCTTCCAAACCAACCAACGGAATGGTGTCCGAGTAACACATGTGCGTGTACTGGGACCCGTCCCACTCACCGAGCGCGCACGGGCGTTCCTTGATCCACGCGAGTGTCAGGGTGAGGACGGCGAGGGCAAACAGAACACGTGTCGGGGTCCAGAACCGCTGACGACCAACCCGTGCGTGCCGTCCCCAGGGTCCACCAATCGCGCGCGCCGCGGCCCGCCCCACACTGCTCGTCCAACTTGGGATGACGCGGTCGGCGGGATCGTCGTACGGATACGGCCGGCGTGCGGGCACGATCCCTCCCTCGGATAGCGCGCGACGCGCGTCGGTCAGATGTTCGGTACCAGCTGCGGCTGCTCGCCGCCGGGCTGTTCGGGCTCGCTGGAACCGGACGGTTCTGGATTATCCGTTGGCTGCGACGTAGTGGTCGGCTCCGGGTCGGGCTCCGGTTCAGGTTCGGGTTCGGGCTCCGGTTCTGGTTCGGGTTTTGGCGCCGACGTCGTGGATGGCTCACTGGTCGTTGTCTGTGGGGCGCTGCTGCTCGAAGACGAACTCGAGCTCGAACTCGTGCTCGACTCACTCTGGGTCGTGCTCTCCTCGGTCTGTGAGGTCGTCACGTCAGCGTTGCTGTTTCCGCCCTGGATGAGAGCGGTCGTCGGCATTGGCATAATTTCGGTCCCGGCGAGCGCCGCATTCATAAACTGCTGCCAGATCTTGCCGGGGATCCCAGCGCCATAGATCATCGCCCCGTTCGCGTCCCGGATCGGCTCGGATGATTCGGTTCCGATCCAGACCGCGGTGGACAACTGCGGGGTGTACCCGACCATCCAGGCGTCCTTGTTGTCGACGTCGTCCAACTGCACGGTGCCGGTCTTGGAGGCGGTCGGGCGCCCTTCGTCCAATGCGTCACCGGAGTACGACGCGACGTCCGACATGCCGAAGGACACATCGTTAGCGACCTCGTGCGAAACGACCCGTTCGCTGTTGCCTTCGTGTTCGTACAGCACGTTCCCGTCCGCGTCGGTGACCTTCTCCACGAAGTACGGTTCGTTCTTGACCCCGTCGTTGGCGAAGGTTCCGAAGGAAGAAGCCATATCGAGCGTGCTGACCTCGTACAGGCCGATGGCGATCGCCGGGGCCACGTTGCCATCCGACTCTTGCAGTGTCGGTTCGCCGTTATCGAGTCGGGTTTCGCCCACACCGGCCCTGTGCGCCATCTCGGCGACCTTGTCCGGGCCCATCTCCTCGGCCAGCCCGTAAAACGTGGTGTTCAACGAACGGGTGATCGATTCCTTGATGCTGCATGCCCCGCAACTTTCGCCGCCGGCGTTGTTGATCGGGTGCGGGTTACCGGGGAAGTACTGCGGCGATGACCCGTTCCGTGTCGTGTAAAGGGAGTAGCCGTTCTCCAACGCCGCTGCCAACACGAACGCCTTGAACGAGGATCCGGGCTGGCGATAGGCGCCGGCGAAGTCGAACCCAGTTCCTTGCGAGTTTCCGTAGTACGCGCGGACCGCTCCGGTGGTGGGGTCGGTGGCCACCAACGACGGAATCAGATTGTCCGGCTGACCGGACAATTGGTCCTGCACCGACTTAATAGCCTGCTGTTGGGTTTCTTTCGGAATCGTCGTGGTCACCCGTAGGCCGCCGGAGTTCACGGCGTCATCGTCGTACCCGAGGGAGGCGAGTTCGTCCTTGACCCGCGACACGACCACACCCTCCGGGCCGTTGACCTGGTTCAACGGTCCGGGGCCGATCGGGAGCACCTGCGGGTATTCGACGGCGTCGCGGTCTTGCTGACTGAGCCATTTCGCGTCGACCATACCGTCGAGGACGTAATTCCAACGGTCCTTCGCCGCCTCAGGGTGTTCCTGCGGGTCGAAGCCTGACGGGCTGTTGATACTGGAGGCGAGCACGGCTCCCTCGGCGAGGGTCAGTTTGTCGACCGGCTTACCGAAGTAGACCTCGGCGGCGGCTTCGATCCCGTACGCGCCCCGGCCGTAGTAGATGGTGTTCAGGTAGAAGCCGAGGATTTCGTCTTTGCTGTACTGCTGCTCGAGTTTGATCGAGATCAACAGTTCCTTGAACTTGCGCGAAAGCGTCTTGTCGTCGGTCAGGTACGCCTTCTTCACGTACTGCTGCGTGATGGTGGAGCCGCCCTGGCTTTCGCCTTCGGTGAGGTTGAGCCACGCCGCCCGCGAGATTCCGCTGATGGAGAATCCTGGGTCCTCGTAGAAGGACCGGTTCTCGGCGGCCAACACGGCGCGCTGAACGTGTTCGGGAACCTTGTCCAGCGGCACGATCGTGCGGTTCTCCGACCCGACCCGCGCCATCTCTTCGCCGCCGGCGTAGTAAATGGTGGAGTACTGCGCGACCTTCACGTCCTCTGGGCGTGGCACGGTCGTCGTCTGGTACGCGTAGCCGATGATGCCCGAGCCGACGAGCGCAAGTGCGGTGACGACGATCGCCACCACACGCATGACCCGCAGCACACGACCGGGTTTACGTTTCGCGCCCGCGGCACCGGACGACTCGGCGGAAGCGAGCGACCTGCGGCTGAGGATGGGGCGGATCGTCCTCGGCGCGGCCTCTGCCGCATCGTGATCGCCACTCGTGATTTCGGTGGGATCGTCCTGGGATCCGTCTTGCACTGTCACTCCGTCGCTGAGTCAACCGCCGGGTACGGGTCACCCGACATCTCATCTAGTGTGCCGGATCGACGATAAGGGTGCGTGAAATCGGCGAACCAGCGCTGGTGAGTCTCACCGCAGACCCACGCCGCCCTCACACCGGACGTGCTGCGGTGCCTCAGACGTCGTTGAGGTCAATCGCGACCTCGGGTGTGGCCGGGGCGCGGCGGGATCGGCGTCGTTTCGGCGTCACCGGGACGCCGGTGCTGAAGGACTCGATGAGGTGGTTCCAGCCGCATCCGCGGCAGACCTCCACGACGTACACGCTGAACTCGCTGGTTATTGGCGCCATTTCGGCGACCTGCCGAGCGGTGCGGGCTTGTCCGGAGCCAACCTTCCAGCGGTCACCAAAAACGTAATGCACGAGATCGACGTTCTGCCGCGCGCAGACCGGGCAGGCGCGCTCGGTGGCGTCACCGTGATACGCCGCGGCCTGCTTCAAGTACGCCTGTGCATCACAGACTTCCTCGCGCGTACGACGACCCTCGGCGAGCTCACGTAGTACGGCCCGCCGTTGGAAGGAGTAGTCGATGAATCGTCGCTGGTCCACGTCATCCAGGGTAGGACCGTTCAGCGATCACGCCACCTGATCCGCCGCGCCTCGCGCTGGTTGGACCGCCGCGGCCCTTCGCCGGCCGATGCTCACCCGCAGCAGCACCATCACCACGGTCACGATGCACACCGCTGCGGCAACGCCACCAAGCGTTTCGCCGGCCAACGGTACGGCGATACCGGCCAGCGTGTACTGCACAACGCCCTGCAGCGCGGACGCCGAGCCGGCCCGCTCGGCATGGTTCTCCAGGGAGATCGCCAATCCGTTCGGGGAGCCCACTCCGTGTGCGGCCGGAAGCAGCGCGAAACCGATCATCGGTAGCCAGATGGGCGCGTCGTCGATCAGCGCGGCGGTGGCCAACACGACGCTCGCTGCGCACATTCCCACGACCGCGACGCCTAACCGCGTCTGCGCGCTGAACCAGCGCGATAGCAGTCGGTTGCTCTGGCTGAAGATCATGAAGTTCGCGGCGTTCACGCCGAACACGATCGAATACTCGAGCGGCGAAAGCCCGTAGACCTCCTGAAACACGAACGCGGACGCACCGATGTAGAAGAACACCGCCGTGCTGGTCAGCGACACCGTGCCCGCGCCGTATTGCCAATCGCGATCACGCAGTACGGCAGCGAAGTCGGCGCGAATTTTGGCAATGCTGATCGGGCGCCGCCGTTCCGGCGGTAGTGACTCCTTCAGCGTGAGCGAACCGAGCGCGAGCAACGCCGCGATCACGCTGAGTGCGCCGAACACGCCGCGCCATCCGGTCAGTTCCATCAGCACGCCGCCGATCATCGGCCCCAGGATCGGCGCCAGCCCGAGCACGATCATCACGGTGGTCAGGGCACGCACCATCGCCTCACCGGAGGTGCGGTCGCGGATGACCGACCGCGCGATCACGATTCCGGCGCCTCCACCGGCACCTTGCAGGAAGCGCGCGATGATCAACATCCAGATGTCCTGCGAGGCCATGCACAGCAGCGAGAAGACCAGGAACACGGCCATGCCGATCAACAGTGGCCGACGGCGCCCGTAGGCGTCGCTGGCAATCCCGGCAATCAGTTGGCCAACGCCCAAACCGATCATGCAGGCCGTGAGCGTGAGCTGGACCTGATGGGCCTCAACGCCGAGTTCGGTAGCGATCTCGGGGAACGCGGATAGATATAGGTCGAGGGCGATGGGGCCCACTGCGGTCATCGCACCGAGCAGGAGGAGGACGGCGGCAGGCATGCGGCAAGTATCGCACCACAATGTTCGCATGGCTAACTAATCTCGCCCGCGTCCGCAACTGCGCGCCATTTGAGGCCAGTGGCACGCTGCGCTAGCACTGCCGAAGTGGACCCCAAGCCGCGTGCCGGGCCGTTACCCGGCCGTCACCGCGGCAGTCGCGGCGGCCGTTTCGCCGGTTCGCGCGCCAGCGCCTTGCGCACCAGGTCGATCGCGGCGTCCAACTGTGGATCCGATGACTCCGCGCGCTGCTGCGGGGAGACTTCGACCTCGACATCGGGCTCGACGCCGTAATTCTCGACACTCCACCCGAACCGCTCGAACCAGAACGCGTATCGCGGTTGCGTCACCCCGGTGCCATCAACGAGGTGGTAGCGACCGTCGATACCCACCACGCCACCCCAGGTGCGGGTACCCACGACCGGCCCGAGCCCCAGTTCACGGATCGCGGCGGTGACGATGTCGCCGTCCGATCCGGCGTGCATATCGGCGATCGCGACCATCGGTCCGCGTCGGGCATCCGAGGGGTACGTCGATGGCCGGTAGCCACGACTGACGTCCCATCCGACGACGGTGCGGGCGAGTTTCTCAATGATCAGTTGCGAGGTGTGCCCACCTCGGTTTCCGCGGACGTCGACGATGACCGCATCGCGACCGATCTCGGTGCGCAGATCACGATGCAACTGTGCCCAGCCCCCGGAGACCATGTCCGGTACGTGCAGATACCCGACCGAGCCGCCGGTCCGCTCGTGCACATAGGCACGGCGGTCATTCACCCAGGCCTGGTACCGCAGCGAGAACTCCTCGGCGAGTGGGGTGACGACCACCCGGCGCGGCGCATTTGTGCCCGTCGCGACCACGAGCTCGGTAGGCTTTCCCGCGGTACCCACCAACAACCGCGCCGGCGAATCCGTACTGCTGACCGGGCGACCGGCCACGGCGAGGATCTCGTCACCAGCGCGCACGCCGACGCCGGGGCCGAGCAGTGGGGATCGCGCTGCCCGCGCGGAGGACTCGCCCGGCACGATCGCGTCAATGAGCCAGCGCCCATCGGCGTAAGTCAGGTCAGCGCCGAGCATGCCTTGGCGGTGTGCGGCTCGGGCACGGTCGGGTACGGGTTCGACGTACGCGTGTGAGGAGCCGAGGTCGCCTTGCAGTTCCCACAGCAGATCGATCAGTTCGTCGTACGACGATAACCGCGGCAGCAGGGCGGCGTACCGCTCGTAGGAGGCCTTCCAGTCGATACCGCCCATGTCCGGGCGCCAGAAGTTGTCTCGCATGAGGCGCCAGGCCTCGGCGAACATCTGGCGCCACTGCGCGGTGGGCTGCAGGATGACCGTCGATCCGCTCAGGTCGACGTCCACACGCTCTCCAGCGTCATCCTCCACCTTGCGGGTGGCAGGCAGCACGCTCAACGTGCCGTCGTTGTAGACGAGAAGTTGCGACCCGTCACCGGTGACCTCGACGGCGTCCACGGCATCGACGAGTACGTCACTCTTGCCGGTCGCGAAATCGATGTGACTCACCCAGGGACGTGCGGGTTCGCTGATGAGGTCTTCGCCGAGTTCACCGCGAGGCGGGTGCGTCACCCAGATGCAGCCGCCCTGCACCGCGTGCAGTCCGGACAGTCGGCCCGCGTCGACCGGGAACGGCACGATGCGTTGTTCCAGACCGTCGATATCGACGGTCGTCTCGGGCGCATTTTTGCCAGCTTTGCCCGGACCCTCGGCCGGTTGTGGCGCTGAGTCATCGGCCGACTGCGCTGCGCCGTCGCCACCGTCAAGCGGTACTCCGCCGACGGTGGCGTCGAACGGCGACGGCGTTTCGGCGGCCAGTGGCACGAGGAACGGGCGACAGCCGCCCGGGAACGACAGGTCGAACACGTACGAGTCGTATACCGGGTCAAAGGAGCGATAGGACAAGAACGCGAGGTACTTGCCATCGGTAGTGAAGGTGGGGCTGAAGTCGTTGAACCGAGCCGCCGTGACGTCGAAGGGCTCGGCGCCTGTGGTGGCGACGTTGGCCATCCGGATCCGCGCCATCGCATCGGCTGACTCTGGCCGCGACCACGCGAGCCAGGCGCTATCCGGCGAAAACGCCAGGTCGCCTAAGTCACCGTGGAAGCTGCGATCTAGTTCCTTGGGTCGTACGGCGCGACTGATCTTCTTCGGGACCGTCAGGGTCAGTAGGCGTCCGTCGTGACTGGCTATGGCCAGCCGGGTTCCGTCGGGCGCGGCAATGAGGTCCACAACGCGACCCAGATTGCCGGCGCGTACCAGGGTGCGAGGTTCGGCACCAATGTCGTTGGCCTCGACGATCTCCAGCGCATCATCGCCATCTTTGTCAGTAACCCACACAGCGCGCCCGGTATCGCCGAGCAACAACGGGCGTCGGCGCCGTACGCCGGGCCCGTCGGCCAGCACCCGGTTCGCGCCGCGTCGGTGCGGCACATAGTGCACGGTGCCGCGCGCGCCGACGATGGAGGCCCGGCCAGTGACGTCGGCACTGATGAAGTCGATGGTCTCGCCCAGGTCGTGCACAGTCGGTTGCAGACCGGCCCGAGCGCCGCCGATGGCGATGTCGAGGTTGCGCGGTTGCGACGTCCCATCTACCGAATCGAGCACATACAACCGGCCGCCGGCAATGTACACGATGCGGCGGCCGTCGGTCGTAGCGTGGCGCGCATAGAAACCGTCGACGTCCCCTCCGTGCGCGAGCAGTTCTTCCTCGACGACACGGCCGCGCCGGACCGGCGCCGAATAAACCTGCGCCGGTCCACCCTCGTGGTCGGACAAGAAGGCAATGCGCCGCGCACCGCCGCCGGCGGTGACCAGCATCGGGCTGACGAGACTAGCCGTCAACCCGCTGAAAACGCGGGTGAATCGACCAGGATCGCCGGGGCGCACGGCATTGTCGAACCACAGTTGCGCGGCAGCGCCGCCTCGGTACCGCTTCCAGTGCGCAGGCTCCACCGTCGTGCTCGTCGACAGCAGGATTCCTTTACCGGCCGAGGAGCGCGCAGTGGCAGGCTCGGCCACGCTCAAGTCGCCTAGCCAGCCGTACGGTAGTGCCCGACCGGGGGTTCCATCAACGGGCACGACGTGCGCAAACGCACGGGAGCGTTCGACCTGGCCAACGGCGCTGACGACGAGCAACTCACGCTCGTTCAGCCAGCCTCGCACGACGGTGCGATCATGGCCCCAGAAGGTCAAGCGCCGCGCCGGACCGCCGTCCACCGCCTTGACGTACACCTCGCTCGCGCCGTTCTCCAGCACCGTCCACGCTACGAGGGCACCAGATGGGGAGAGCCGCGGAAAGCGCAAGCGGCCCGCGCCACTAGTGATCCGGTGCGCTCGAGAACCGTCGGCCTCCACCAGCCACAAAGCGTCCTCTGCGACGACGACAATCCGGTCGCCGCGAATGGTGGGATAGCGAAGGTAAGCGTCGGTAGTCACGCCAGCCGACTCTAGCCCCGGAGCGGACGGAACGGAGCGCGGCCGGCACGCGCAGGCTCATGGCCGCGGCGAGCCGGTCGCTCTGGCCGGCCGTCAGGTCCGTGGACTAACGCTTCTTGCCCTTCTTGGACTTCTTGTCCTTCTTGCTCTTCTTGGACTTCGGCTTGGAACTCGCCGAGTCTTCCACCGCGCTAGCCTCGTCCGGCTCAGCGATGGCGACCTTCGTATCGACGTCTTCGTCGTCTGCCTGCCCCGCGTGCGCCGAGGCCTCCTGTGCAGCCTCGGAAGGTTCTGCAGCGGCCGTGCCTGCCACGCTGGCGGACGACGCGACAGCGTGGGCGCCAGCGGTAGGGCGGGCCTCACTCGGCGGAGCGACCGCAGCATGATTGGGCAGCACCGAGGTCACGGCCTCGTGCAGCCGAGGGGCAAATCGGTAATAGACGAAAGTGGACGACTTGTGTGTGGTCAGCACTCCGGCTTCGCGTAGAACTCGTAGGTGGTGACTAATCGTTGGCTGCGACAGGTCAAACTGATCAACAATCTCGCCAGCGCTCACCTGACCCTGCGGTGCGGCCGCCACGAGCGACACAATCTGCAGACGTACGGCGTTGGCGAGGGCTTTGAAGACAATCGCGTCCTGACCCGCCTGGGCTGCGGTGCGTACCGGTTGAGTCATGCCTGCCATTTGAGCACAGACAATGGCCGTCTGCAGGCGAAACCGAAGGTGAAATCCTCCACGACGCGTGACTCACGCTCGGCAGGACCGCCTTCCACGCACGTACGACGAGTAGCCCACCGAATACCGCAAACGCCCTTGGCCACCCGGATTCGCTCGGTTTCCAAGGGCGATAGGCGGCATGTGAATACGCCTAGAAATGCCGGTAGGGGGCCACGTGTGGTGGCCCCCTACCGGGATACTGCTGCAAAGAATTTGTTCGGCGGCGTCCTACTCTCCCACACCCTCGCGAGTGCAGTACCATCGGCGCTGTAAGGCTTAGCTTCCGGGTT